>DOMD01000115.1 GCA_003510525.1 Candidatus Omnitrophota bacterium | reverse complement strand
TAATTTTGCATATAGATATGGATGCTTTCTTTGCTTCGGTGGAGCAAAGGGATAATCCTCAGTTGCGCGCTAAACCGGTCGCGGTTGTGGGTAGAGGCAAGCGGACTGTTGTAGTTACCTCTTCTTATGAGGCTCGGGCCTTAGGGGTAAAAACCGGGATGAATAAGTTTGAGGCGAAAAGTATTTGTCCTGAGGTTATTTTTGTTGAGGCTGGTCATGAAAAGTATACCCAAACCTGCCGGGAAATTGTAAAAATACTCTATGCTTTCAGCCCGGATATAGAAGTGTATTCTATTGATGAATCATTCCTGGATATTACTAATGTGCGCCGCTTATTGGGAGAGCCGCTGGAAATAGGCCGGAAAATAAAACAAGCGATAAGGGAGAAATTAGACTTAAGCTGTTCGGTGGGTATCGGCCCGAATAAATTACTGGCAAAGCTGGCCGGTTCCCGGCATAAGCCGGACGGCCTGTTTCGGATAAAGACAGAAGACGCTCCAAAGGAGCTGGAGAATCTTCCGGTGGATGAGTTATGCGGTATCGGAAAAAAGACCACCCAGGTTTTAAACAGCTTAGGGATATACACCTGTTCCCAGCTGGCTAAAGCTGATCCCGGGTTACTCAGGAAAAGATTTGGAATCTGGGGAGAGCTGTTGAAGCAGATGGGGGCGGGGAAAGATGACTCAACCATAATGCCATTTGGTTATGAGCCTAAGGCCTGCTCTATCGGCCATAGCATGACTTTGGAGCATGACATCAGCGCGTCCGCTGACATAGCCAGGTGTATTTTAGAGCTGTCGGATATGGTTGGCCGCCGGATGCGCCGGGAAGGCCTGTCCGGAAGAACAATTTCGGTGGTATTTCGCTATAGCGATTTTCATACCTTTAGCCGCCAGAAAAAAATTTCGGCCTCAACCGATGATACCAGGGTTATATATTCACAGGCTATGGTAATTATCGGCAATACTCCCCTGTCAAAACCCCTGCGGCTTCTGGGCGTAAGCGTGTCCGGCTTAGAAAGGAATCAGGAAGATTTTTTTCTTTTTGAAGAGGACGCGCGCAAGAAGAAGTTGAGCCGGGCGCTGGATTCTATCAATGGGCGTTTTGGGGAGGGGGTTTTAAAATTCGCGGCATTATTAGACGCCGATGAACCGGATAAGGTAATCTCTCCCTCNNTGGAGGCCGTCAGGAGCCAGAAAATATTAATTCTTTAAAAATCTAATATTCGTTGTATAATAATAATTTGTGTGAAACGGAGGTAAGGATATGTTTGATAAAATGAAATCCCTTTGGGATATGCAGAAGAAGATGCAGGAGTTAAAGCGGGAGCTGGATGGCGTTACCTTTGAGGTGGAGAGCCGGGATAAGACGGTTAAGGTAGTGATGAACGGCTCTCAGGAGGTAAAGGAGATTAAAATTCAGGGGAATTTAGCTGATATGAAGAATTCCGCTTTGGAAGCCGCGGTAAAAGATACTCTAACCCAGGCGTTAAAACGTTCTCACGATATAGCCGCGGATAAGATGAAGTCGGTTACCGGATTGAATATTCCCGGATTGATGTAACGGGGTAAAGATGAATTTTGAGAAGACCGTAGAAAATATATTTTCTAAAGACAGTCGCTATAAGCCTGATGCTTATGAATTTGTGGCCGCGGCCCTGCATTTTTCCCAAAAGAAGCTTAAGCGCCAGGGCCATATTTTAGGAAGGGAACTTTTGGAGGGCTTAAAAGAGTTTGCTATTGAGCAGTTCGGGCCGATGGCCAAGACTGTTCTTAACCACTGGGGTATTCATCGGACTGAGGATGTGGGCAATATTGTCTTTAATTTGATTGAGAAGAAATTCTTCTTTAGGACCGAGACCGATTCTCTGGATGATTTTAAGAATGTTTACGATTTTGAGTCCGCCTTTAGCGGTATTTTAGAGAATATGGGAAAGAGCAATCCTTCTTCCGGTGAACCAGCAGGGAAAAAAGGGGAAAAAGATAAAAAAGTCTTGCAAAAGCCCCCCATTGGATGATATAATTATAACTTCCGTGTGTTAATCCGCCGTAAATCTTCAAAGAAATAGAATTTAAAAATGAAAGAAATCAGAATCCATGCCCGCGCCGGCCAGGGAGCGATAACTACCGCCAGCATTTTAGGCTTTGCCTATTTCCTGGAGGGGAAGTTCCCCTATGCCTTTCCCAATTTTGGGGCGGCCCGGATGGGCGCTCCGATGAACGCCTTTGTCCGGGTTGACGATAAGCCGGTGCGCCTGCGCTCCCAGATTTATGAGCCGGATTATCTTTTGATTTCTGACGCCACATTACTGCGCGGGTTTAACTGCTTCAAAGGTTTCAAGGATAACGGGGTGGCCATAATCAACGCCCGGCATGACTTTGGCATTCCGGAGCATAAAAGCGGACAAAAAATCTATCTGGTCGCGGCTAATGACATAGCCATGGAGACTATTGGAAGGCCTTTAGGCAATACTGCCTTGTTGGGGGCCTATGTGGCGGCAACCGATGAGATAAAATTGGATTCTTTAGTTCAGGCGATTAAGCATAGATTTTCCGGCAAGGCGGTAGAACAGAATATTTCAGCCGCTCAGAAAGGCTATGAATATATAAAGNNAATGCAGGCTATCCCAGCAGAGTGAGGAAAAATGTTTGGCCCGTTAATTTCCAAGCCTTCCACATCCAAAGCGAATAAAACCGGTTCCTGGCGGGTTGAGCATAAGCCCAAGTTTTTAAAGAAAGATTGCATTGCCTGTAAAATGTGCGTTTTGATCTGCCCGGAGGCCTGCATAACCGGCGAAGCCAAAAATACCTACGATTATGATTCTAATTTTTGTAAGGGCTGTGGTAATTGCGCGGCAGTTTGTCCTAAAAAAGATATTGTGATGATAAATGACCCGAGCTAAAACACTTAAAAATTTCTTTGAAATTTTTTGCGCAAGCTCGGGTATAATTCGCACTTATAACTTACTCTCCGCCTACGGCGGGTCGTAAGTTATGTGCTCATTAGGAGTAAAGATGCGGGAGTTATTAGAAGGATCCCTTGCTGTAGCTGAGGCGATAAAATTATGCAAGCCGGGAGTGATTTCCGCCTACCCGATTACCCCGCAAACCCATATTGTGGAAGAGCTGGCGGCAATAATCGCCGACGGAAAGCTTAAGGCTGAATTTGTGAATGTGGAATCTGAACATTCCGCGGCCAGCGTGGTTTTGGGCGCCTCCGCGGCCGGGACGCGCTCTTTTACCGCCACCAGCTCCCAGGGGCTTTTATTGATGGCCGAGGTAGTTTTTAATATCTCCGGGATGCGNNTGGAATGACCATCAGGACGCGATTACGGTGCGCGACTCCGGCTGGGTGCAGTTACACGCGGAAAATATTCAGGAGGCTGTTGATCTGCATATTCAGGCTTATCGGATTGCCGAGGATTCTAAAATAATGCTCCCGGTAATGGTGAATATGGATGGTTTTATCCTCACTCACGGATTAGAAGTGGTGGAGCTTCCCAGCCAGGAACAGGTGGATAGTTTTCTGCCCGCCTATAAGCCACTATACAAATTAGATGTGGATAATCCGCTGACTTTTGGGCCCTTGGTTGATCCGGATTATTATATGGAGGCCCGTTTTGCCGTTCATCAGACNNTATAGATTAGATGATGCCGAGAAAGTGATTGTGGCTATGGGCTCGGTTTGCGGCACGATTAAGGATGTCGTTGATGCATTAAGGCAGAAGGGCAAAAAAGTGGGCTTACTCAAGATTGTTACTTATCGGCCTCTGCCTATTGACGAGATATACCAGGCCCTAAAAAATGTGCCCCGGGTGGCGGTATTGGAAAAGGCGGTATCTTTGGGTTCCTATAGCCCTTTACTGAGCGAAATCCGCGCGGTATTCAGCGGTAAAAAGAAATCGCCGGTGATCAGCGGTTTTGTTATCGG
>DOMD01000157.1 GCA_003510525.1 Candidatus Omnitrophota bacterium | reverse complement strand
TAATGGTTCGACTACGCTCACCACGGAAAGCATCGTAAAAAAAAGTTTTATTCCGGGAATTTTCCTTAATCAGGGTCCTAAAGCCCTGCAAAGAAGTGAGTTGATAGGCCTTATTAGCCGGTTGAAATTCCAGAATCGGATGGTCTTTATCCCGAACCCCAAAGCTGGCAATAGCCTGGCCCCGGTTGACATAAAAAGCCCAGATCGGAACCCCCCAGACCCCGGCGATGCCGGGGAAAAAGCTGGAAAAAGGCTTACCCAGATGATAATTCTCTATCACAAATTCACCGTCTTTATTTAAATAGTATTTAGGTTTCATATTTCTACTTTCAGTCTATTTATAACCTCTTTGGTTTTAACTAATCTTACTCCGCTATCTTTGAATTTAGCCAAAAGGGCTTTACCTTCTTTCGGTTCAACCGCGGAAACCGCGTCCATCATCAGATTCACCTTAAGCCCGCTCTGTAAAAGCCCAAGCACCGCGTATTTAACGCAGTAATCCACGGCCACGCCATAGACAAAGGCTTCATTGAAAGGCTTTAATAACCGCGAAAGATTAAAGTTAGTGAATACATCGTAGGTATTTTTCTCTATTATTATTTGTTCATATCCTTTAATCTTAGCAAACAATTCTTTTCTGGTTAATATCTTCCGGGAAATAAAAGTATGTTTCTTCAGCAGGGTCTGGGAAATCTTTTTCTGGCCGCGGGTTTTTTCAACACAATGGGAGGGGAACCGCTTAAACTCCGGATCGTTTTTCAGATGTGTATCTACCGTGGAAATAATCAGGATATCTCTCTTAAAAGCAACCTCGGTCAGTAGTTTTAAATTAGGGATTATTTTTTCGGCCTCATTTATATAGAGCCTGCCATTAGAGAGCATAAAGTCACGCTGGGTGTCAACATCTACAAAGACAATTTCTTTCATTAATTCCTTAAGGCTATATCTTTCTTTAGCTTTTCAATCATCCGCTTTAAGCCCGGGCTTAAAGAAACCGGATAAATCCCCCGGGCCTTTAGCTTCTTGTATTTTGGCCGCAGACAGCGGATATTCTCCTCAGCCAGGACGCGTATCGTGTCCAATAAGGGAGAGGAAATGGTTATTTTACCATTTTCCATCACTTTTTCAAGCAGGGGTTTACCTTTTATCTTCTCGCCTTCCAGGCCGATAATATCTTTTAAATAGAAGCCGTCTTTAGCGCGAATCCTGAATACCTGCTTTTTTCCGGGGTAAGTAATCTTGTCCTTACTAAGCTTCATTACCGGCTGGATAGAGCCATCAGAATTATCAATCCGGCTGAGCTTATAAATAACATCCAGATAGGGGGCGTCACAAGAAGTGCCCATATTAGTGCCTACCCCGAAACTGTCAATCTTGGCCCCGTTTTTTAGCAAATTATCAATCTTAAACTCATCCAGGTTGCCGCTGGCAAATATCCGGATATAATTTAAACCGGCCTTATCCAGGAGGCGGCGGGCCATTATGGAAATCCGGGCTAAGTCCCCGCTGTCTAAGCGCACCCCCTTTAATTTATGCCCTTTGGCCTCTAATTCCCTGGCCGCGGTAATGGCATTTTCTATTCCCTTACGATAATCATACGTATCCACCAGGAGTATGGAATTATCCGGAAAAAGCGANNGAGGTGCCCAGGCATCCGGTAATATAACTGGAGCGGGCCGCGGCCAGGGCCGCGGACATCCCCTGGGTGCGGCGCAGGGAAAAATCATACACCCCTTTTCCCTTCGCGGCCAAGACCACCCGGGCGGCCTTGGAAGAAATAAGCGAGGCGATATTAATTATGTTTAACAGCGCGCTTTCTACCATCTGGGCCTCTAAAATCGGGGCGCTGACCCGTAATACCGGCTCACCCGGGAAAAATACCGTTCCCTCAGGCATAGCCCAGACCTCGCCGCTAAATTTTAATCCCTTTAAATAATCCAGGAAACTATCCTTAAAGATTCCTTTCTTCTTCAGAAAATCTATATCCTCTTGGCCAAAAGAAAAATCTTTTAAGAATTTAAGCGCTTCTTCCAGGCCCGCGGCAATCAAGAAAGAGCGGTTCTTAGGCAGGCGCCGGACAAAAAGATCAAAGACCGCCCGGACATTTCTCTCGCGCTCAAAATACCCCGCGGCCATGGTCAGCTCGTATAAATCCAGCAGAAGGCTTTTATTATCGCTGCGCATTATTTCTGGGATAAAATCTTTAGGTAATCTTCGGGCAGGCTGTTTCCTTGAAATTTAATCTTACCCTGGGCATCTACCAAAACCAAAGTAGGAATTCCAATCACATTATAGGCATAGGAAACCTTGGAATCGGTATCCAATAACACGGGAAAATCTATTTTTCTGTTATTTAAATATCTGGCTACCCGCTCTCTGGGCTCACCGCTATCAATGGCCAGAAGCTCAACGCCGCTTTTTTTAATATCAAGGTAGGACTTCTCCAAATAGGCTAATTCCCGCACACAATAAGGACACCAAGTGGCCCAAATAAACAATATCACCGGCTTTCCCTTAAAATCAGAAAGCGCTACATTATTACCGCTAAGGCTGGAAAGTTGAAATTCAGGAGCTATCTCACCTACAGATAGTTCCTGGGGTAAGCGCGCTGACGCGCTCAGGAATCCGGTTCCTGAAAATAACATTACCAAGAATAGCGATGCTGTAAACATCTGACGGCATATTTTGATTAAATCTTTTTTCACATTAATCTCCCTGCCTGGATAAGGAAATATTCACCCGCGGCTATTAAAATAAAACCGCTGGCTTTTTTAATCCCCGCGAACCAGGCCTCGGATTTCGGCAGACGCAGAAAAAACGCCCCAAAAGTTCCGGTTAAAATTAATAAAAAGCCCATTCCGTAGGCGAAACTGAATAATAGGCTCGCTCCGTATACCACATTCTGACGGCTGGCCACATACACTAAAATCGCCCCCAAGGCCGGGGCGGTGCAAGGGCCGGCTATTAACCCTGAGGCCAAACCCAAAAGAAAAACCGATAAGTATCCGCCTTTTCGCTCTATTTTATTCTGCAGGCGCACACCCATAAAAGGGATATTTATTACCTCAAAAAATGACAACCCAGCCAGAATGCAGACATTACCTATGATCAAAAAAGATAGAGGATGGCTGGAAACCTGTCCGAAAAGTTTTCCGCTAAGGGCGGCAATTAATCCTAACACCGAATAAGTAACCGCCAGGCCTAACACATAGACCAGGCTTAAATAAAACCCCCGCAAGCGGCCGGATGAACCCTTCACTCCGATAAAACCTAAGGTTATCGGGACCAAAGGATACACGCAAGGCGAAAAACTCACTAAAACTCCGCCTAAAAACGCGCTTAGATAATCTAAAAAATTACCCTGTAGAGTCATTTATCCAGTTTAAATATTCTGTATTCCCTGTAACAATCGGTAGGGCAATTATTTCCGGCACGCTATAACTATGCAGAGACTTGACTTTCTTGGCCAATTTATTAAAAAGTTCTTTCTTGGTCTTAATCACCAAGAGCGCTTCCTTGGCGCTATCAATCTTACCCTGCCACCAAAAATGCGATTCCACCCCATCAATAATATTCACGCAGGCGGCAAGCTTTTCCTCAAGCAATCCCCGGGCAATTTTTTGGGCCTCTTCTTTTGAGCCGGCGGTTATAAAAACAACGATATACATATTTTCAAATCCCGTAGAAGAAAATGCCATTTAAAGCTTAACAAATTCTTCCACCGGAACCTTAACCTGCTTCTCGGTCTTCTTACCATAAAGGTATATTTCTTTAAAATCCTTCTCTATTTTTTTCAATATCTCCGCCTTAAAATATTGCTCTCCACAAAATTTACACTCTTCGCAAGGCACATTATTCACTACAAGAAATTGACCATTATGTTTGTAAATATACTGCACAAATTTTTTTTCAAAGTTAATATTTCCGCAAAAATTACATGCTTTCATTTTTTACCTCTTTCGTAAATAGTCTTAAATTTAGGGGGGCGAGGAATGTAAACAGTCACTACTGCCAGCCAACTTCCTCTTTTTCCACAAACCATGTGGATAGGCTTACCTGAATTTGTAAAACCAACGGTTAAACAGCTCTCTCCTCTTCCTGTATCTTTGTAGTGCTCTATTATTCTGGCTGAAAGCAAAGCTTCTTCTACCTCTTCAAATATAAGCTCATCATTCTGCCTTTCCTGATCAGCATGTTTAGAAAAATAGTATTTACTTTTCCTTACACAACTATGGATCCATGCTATTTTAAGCATTTTATTTTAAACTATAATATGGAATGGCTCTTATATCGAAAAAATTTCTTATGTTAGAAGCTTGTCAATCTTTTCCTTATCAAAACCCACTATAACCTCTCCGTCAATATCTATTACCGGAACCCCCATCTGCCCGGAAAGGCTAATCATCTTTTCTAAGCCTTGGGCGTCAAGAGAGACATCTATAGTGGTAAAAGTAATTTCTTTTTGCTTCAAATAGCTTTTCAGCCGGATACAATAAGAACAGCTGGGCGTGGAATAAACGGTTACTTCAGGCATATCAGTCTCCTTAAACAAACAACTTCTTAACCAACCTGGCAAAGCGCTCGCCGTATCTTAGGCACTGCTTCTGGGAACGCTCATCAGGCGCGCCTATAGATACCGGGCCGTAATGGTCGCCCTTAGGGTCACCCTGAATAATCATACCATGAATGAGCATGGCGTTCAAGATGTCTAATATGGTGGTTTCGTTTCCACCCCCGATATTGGCGCTGGAGGAAAAAGCCCCGCCCACGCGGCCATCCAGCTTGGTATGAAATTTTACCGAGTCGTCAAATAGCTTCTTGATAGGAGCGGCCATTGAGCCGTAGTAAACCGGCGAGCCGATAACAATCCCCTGGTAATCCAACAGCTCATCAACCTGGAGTTCCTCAATGCTTTTAAAAGACACATCCACTTCCTCCTTCTTCATCCC
>DOMD01000086.1 GCA_003510525.1 Candidatus Omnitrophota bacterium | reverse complement strand
GCACTTCGCCGCGCGCTGGCACCGACCCTAAAACTTGTGTCCTTTGTGGCTATTCAAGCAGTTTGAATGTTGGTAATGTCGCAACTTATACCTTCAATAATTTAACTGATGGCACAACTTATTATTTTTCAGTCAGCGCTTATGACACTTCCAATAATGAAAGCGCTTTTTCAGCTGAAGTAAGCAAAGTATTGCCGCCAGCGGCTTCCTATGTTACCAATCTCAATTTTACTCCGTCGCTTGAAGGAGCTGCTGTTTCCGGCAAAAACTTCACTGTCACTATTTATCAAGGCGCTGTTCAAGTTGCTCAATTTACAGCTCAGCCCAATGCTCAAAATCAAATTCCTTTGCCGGCAGGCGCCNNACAATCTTACCGCTGATGCCCCGTCTTATTTAAGAGCCAGGCAAACTAATATTTCTTTGGCTTCAAATTCAACCGTAACGCTTTCAATCCTTAAAGCCGGAGATTTGAATAATGATGGCACTGTTAATTCCCTTGACTGGTCAACGATGAACTCTAATTGGTGGTTTAATTCCTATCCGTCGGATATCAATCAGGATGGGGTTGTAAATTCCATAGATTTTTCCTGGCTCAATAAAAATTGGCTATTGACGGACGCCTAACCAGACAAATTGAATTTATTAAGAATAAATTATAATAAAATTATTAGTTCAGTCAATTTCTATGAAAAAATTTATCTTTGCAACGGCTTTCGTGTTTATGGCTTTTATTTGGGCTAGTGGCGCGCAAGCCGCCACCTTATCCCTCTCGCCCGGTTCGGGCAGTAATTCCGTGGGAAGTATTTTTACGGTCACTATACTTTTGAATACTCAAAGCCAGGCAGTTGACGGTGTAGATATTCGCTATCTTAACTACAGTCCAACCTTATTGGAAGCGCAGGACGAAAATACTTCGCAGGCCGGTGTTCAAATCAGCGCCGGTACGCTTTTAGGAAATACCGTTGCTAACAGCGTAGATACTGCCAATGGCCGCATTTCCTTTTCGCAGGTTGCTGTCGGCGGCTCCACATACTCTAATGCTACTGGCGCCGCTTTAGCCACCGTGAGATTCAAAGTTTTAACGACCGGCACCGCTCCGGTGACATTTAGTTTTACTTCCGGAAGCACTGCTGATACCAATGTCGCCGCCGGAGGCTCCGACGTTCTTACCGCTGTCACTAATGGCTCTTACACCTTGCAAGATACGGTCGCGCCTTCAGCCCCAACAGGCCTTGTCGTTACCGCTGTTTCTTCTTCTCAAATTAACCTCTCATGGACCGCTTCAACTGATAACATTGGAGTGACGGGTTACCGCGTGGAACGTTGTCAAGGGTCGGGTTGTTCTAACTTCGCTCAAATTGCCACACCTACGGGAACCAGTTACAGCGACACCGGTTTATCTGCTTCAACGGTTTACGCTTATCGGGTTAGAGCAACTGATGCCGCCGGTAATCTTTCTTCATATTCCGGATCTGCCTCTGCCGCAACGCCAGCCCTTCCTGACACTGCTCCTCCCGCGGCAATTGCTAATTTCTCAACCTCTAAAGCGACCTTAAATTCAGTAACGCTTTCCTGGACCGCGCCCGGGGATGAGATGGATTCGGGCGGGGAGCAATACTTATCCGGGGGCGCTAAAAAACCATCGCCCGTTGATAAATTAAGGAGATTTTTGTCTGAGGCTATAGATGCCTGCGATAAATTATCTATTCCTACGCTAAAATTGCGTTCTTACCTGTCAAAATTGGGGCTTTTAGCGCAGACGCCCGCGCGATACTATATTATTAAATACCGCGCTCGCCCCATAGATGATACCGGAGGCTTAATTAAAGACTTTCGCAGCCAACCCTGGCGCATTTGGTCAAGATATGAAACCAAAGATATTGAAGGCGAACTTAAACCGGCTTTAGCCGGGAAGAGGCAATATATGGAAATAGCTATAAGCAGTTTATCCCCCAGTAAAGCCTATTATTTTGGCATCCAATCCGTAGACGATGCGCCTTACAATTCCCGGATATCCAATATCGCGGAAATTAAGGTAGAATGACATAGTGATAATGAATGGGAGATATAAAATAATGAAAGTCCTAATCTTTGTTCTGTTGATAGGCCTATCTTATAATTTTGCTTATAGTAGCAGTCAGCCTAAAATAGAATCAACAGAGGTAGAGCGTTTTATACAGAGATGGGAGGCGGCAATGGAGAGGAAAGACGCTGCCGCTTTAGTCTCTTTGGTGGCTTTAGATTTTCGCACCGATGATGGTAAGGACCATATAGAATTTAAGAAGGTCCTGAATGAGGCAGTTCCCCAAGGGCTTAATTTTGCCATGAGCGAAGCGGGGTTTTATCGCGACGGGGATATTGCCTGTCTTTATCCGGTGAATGCGCGCTTTCCCGATGGTAATCAGGGTAAATTAATCTTTTTTCTACGCAAAGACAAGGACGGTTCGATTTTATTATTTGAGGCGCAAAGTTATCGCGGCAGCTATTATGAACAGCCCATGCCGGGGCAAGAATTCACCGGGATAAGTCTCAATCATTCAGATATCTCTAAGATAAACACTACCGGATTTGAGGCAGAACCCACAGTTAGCGGAGACGGGAAAGCGCTTTATGTGCAGTGCAGCCCACGGATGTTTTTTGACCCCCATTCCAGATGTACCGGCCCTGACCGTCTGGGAATGCGCTGTAGAGAGATGGGGGATTATTCTGATCCCTCCCTGCGCCAGACAAAAGGTATTCGTACCTTTCGCGCAGAATGGGATGGTATACGTTGGAGCGCTCCGCGAGTGCAAATACCAAGCAATTTACCTAAAGATACCTGGCTCCTGGTGATTATCGGTATTTCTTCGGATGACCAGCATGCCCTGTTAATTGTGCATCTTAAGAGAGGCGATCCCTCAGATACTTATATTATGCACCGCCAGCCAAATGGGAAATGGGGGACCGCTGAACCAATCAAGGAGATAAATCGTCCTGAGGGAGGCGAAGAAGATGGGCAATTTTTAGTGGGTTCCTCTACCAAGTTCTATTTTATGTCTGACCGTGCTGGTGGGGAAGGAGGAGCGGATATCTGGTTATACGATATGGAAACCAAATTACTGAAAAATATAGGNNGTGTTTATGATGGTAAAACAGCCCGTAAATTATCGCTGGGTGGCCGCATGGATTATCCGGCTATAGGCGGCAGCGTGACTGCCGATGGCTCTATGATTTTTTATCGCCTGAGGGTAAGACCGCAAGCAGGAAATCCTGATGGCGACTGGGATATCTATTTTTCCCTGCGCCTTGGCGATGACCCCGCAATATGGAGTGAGCCTATTCCTGCAGATAAACGTAGCTTGTCAAGTTCCCGCCAATAATCCCTAAGTTTCTCCTATTTTGGTTCTTTCGTAATTATTGTGGAGTCTCTGTTTATTTTTGTGGTGTTTGTAGCGCCACAAATTGCATATAATAAAACAGTTTTGTAGTTAAACAAGGTGTAAAAGTCACTTTCTTGTGGTAAGATAAGGCTATGTCTAAGCTTGAAAATTACCGCGAAATCAAGAAATTCTGCCTGAATTGGGGGGCGGATTT
>DOMD01000216.1 GCA_003510525.1 Candidatus Omnitrophota bacterium | reverse complement strand
GAATGCACCACGGAGGTGGTGGGCCTGGCCGATGAGGTGCTTTCTACGGGTAAGACCTGCGAGTATGTTAAAAAATCCGAGGTTAAGGAGTTTATTATCGCTACTGAAGTCGGCCTGGTCTATCGCCTGCATAAGGATAACCCGGAGAAGAAATTCTACCCGGCCTCGGAGTTGGCAGTCTGCCCGAATATGAAGCGCACTAACTTAGAGAAGATATTATGGTCTTTGGAAGAGATGCAGACCGAAGTGCGGGTTTCGGATGAAATCCGCAAGAAGGCCAAAAAGTCCATAGACGCGATGGTGGCCATTTCTTAAGTAAGATATGGCGGAAAAGAGGAGGCTTTGATGAAATGGAATAATTTTAAATCAAAAATAATTTCGGATAGCTGGAACTCGCAGATAAAAAACTTTACTGCCAGGATTTTATTTTTTCTGCTGGCCTTTATTGTTTTGCGCGTGCTCCTGGCTACTTTCTTTGTCTATATTAAACCTAACGAATACGGCATAAAGCAGGTAAATATCGGACTTAAAACCGGAATTCAGAAAGATGTGTATCAAGCCGGTTATCATTTCCTTATTCCCTTTGGTTTTCAGATGATGCATCGTTTTCCGCGTGATATGCAGGTATTTGAATTAACTGATTCTCCCGACACGGCCTCCCGCGACGCCCGCAAGGAAAAGGCGGCGCATATCCAAACCTCGGACGGATTCTTTGTTGATGTTGATGTGAGCGTACTCTATCATATCAATGACCCGTATGAAGTCATTACCACGGTCGGACCGGGGAAGCTTTACGAAGACAACGGCATTATTCCCAAGGTTGAGCCAAAGCTGAAAGATGCATTGGGAGAATTAACCACCGAGGAATTTTACAATAGCCCGCTTCGGGTGGCCAAGGCAGATGCCGCGAAGCAGCTTTTAAACGAAGAATTAAATTCCAAGGGAATTTATGTTGATTATGTGCTGGTGCGTTACTTTAAATACAGCGGAGAGCTTCAGCGCAATATTGAAGAAAAAAAACTTAAGGATCAGCTGGTCTTTACCAATCAATCAAAAGCCAGGGCAACGGCGGAGGAGTCGTTGGTTAGAAAGGTCAGGCAGGAAGGCGAGGCCAATATGAAAGTAAGGCTGGAAGAAGGCAAGGCCTATATAGTAAAAAAGAACGCGGAAAAAGATCTTTATGCCCGGACAAAAAAAGCCGCGGCTGACCTTTTGATCAGCCTGGCCGAGGCCCAGAAGACAGAGTTAATCAATCAGGCCTATCAAAATAAAGGATCGGACAAGCTGGTGGGACTCAAAATGGCGGAAGTGTATAAAGGCCTGGATATGATTTTACTGCCTTCCAGCGGCTCAGGCGGAGTTAACCCTCTGGACCTGGATAATACTCTTAAAATGTTTGGTGTAGGTGAAGGAAAGGAGCAATAAAATGCGGATAAAAGCCCTGGTTAAATTAGCGCTTACCTTTATTATTTTCCTCTTTCTTTTTATGATAACTTTTCCCCATCATACCAAATCAACCGAGGTGGGGGTGCGGGTGATCAAGTGGTCTCCTCTGGCAAAAAAAGGAGTGGTAAAAGAAATCTATGCTCCCGGGGCAACCTATTTCTTTATGCCTATCATTAACGAGTGGTATACCTTTGACGCGAAATTGCAAAATATGGAGATGACCGCCTCCTACCGGGGAGCCCGAGGGGGCAGGGACGATCTGGTCTTTAAGACTGTTGACGGCAATGACATCGCCTTGGATGTTATCATTGCCTATCGCGTTGACCCTCCGAAAGCGGTAGATATCCTGGTCCGGGTTGCTCAAAGTAATGGGGAACTGGAGGAGAAGCTTATCCGCCCGGTATCCCGCAATATCACCCGGGAATTATTCGGTGAATTAAAGACCGAGGATTTTTATGTGGCTAAAAAGCGCGCCGAGAAGGCGGAGGCCGCGAAAACGGCTTTAAATAAAGTGCTTAATTCTTACGGAATAATCGTGGAAAGCGTTTTGCCTAAGGATTATCGCTTTAATCCCCCTTATCAAAAAGCCATCGAAGAAAAGAAAATCGCTGATCAGATGGCTGAACGTTTTAAGTCCGAGGCCAAGGCCACGGTAGAGGAATACTTGCAGAAACTGCAATCCTCCCAGGGGGAAGTGAATAAGATGATCGCCGATGTGGACGGAGAATACCTCAAGGCCAAAATATCCGCCGATGCTTATTATGAACAGCAGGCGATGCTGGCCAAGGCCATTGAGGCGGAAGGCCTCGCCCAGGGAAAAGGCATAGAGAAAATGGTAGAGGCCTTGAATAATTCCGGCGGCAAGACCATGGTGAAGATGAAACTGGCCGAGTCGCTGGAGGGGAAGAAAATCTATCTTCTTCCTTTTGGCGGTGCCGGAGGCATAGATTTAAAGACTACGGACATTAACGAACTGCTTAAAACATTCGGAGTCCAGAAGTTAGCCGAATAGCAATAGTACTCCGTGACATCAATTTCTAATGTCATCGTCCGGCTTGACCGGACGATCCAGAAATCTGGATTCCCGCTTTCGCGGGAATGACAGAATGTCAACAATTTATGTCACGGTGCAATAGTTTGTATTTATCTCTTTCTTTATAGAAGCGTATTCTTCCCCGGAAGCGTTTAAATAAAAAATATTGACAAAATCAAACAATGTTGTATATTAATATTAATAAATAAGAAGTTTGTTTTTTTTTGTAAGAGTTTGTGATTAGTTTCACAAGTCAAACTAAATGCACGAGACCCATTTAATCAAGAATATCCTGAAATACCTGGAAGAAGAGGAGAAGGTTTCTTCCCGAAGAATAAGGAAGATTTATATCGCGCTTTCCGAGTTTGGCGGTATTAGCCGGGAGCATTTTTTAGAACATTACCGGCAGGAGTCATTGGGGAGCCGCTGGAATAACTTAGATATTGAGTTTAAAAAGAGAATATTCGGCCCGGAGCTGGAAATTACCAGGATAGATTTTAACCCCTTAAATTAAAATAAAAAATGAAATACGCCAGTATAAAAAAAGAAAACCTGAATAAGTGGCTGGAATATTTAAAGAAAAAGGCCCGGCTCTACGCCCCCAAGAAGAAAGAGAATCTTTTTGTTTTTCGTCCGGTAAAGGATGTCGCTGAGGTCTGCCTGAAATATGTTCCGACCATATTACCGCCTAAGAAGTATTATTTCCCCCAGAAAGAAAAACTGCTGAAATTCAGCATTGAGCCTTTTAAGACCGCTAAGGCGATTTCCGAGTTTGAGGAGTTTATCCTTTTTGGAGTGCATACCTGCGATATCGCCGGAATCCAATGCATGGATGTGGTTTTCCGCGACGGCCCCGAGGATCCCAATTATCTTAATCGCAAAGACAAGATGACTATCATCGGAATTGAGTGCCTGGAATATTGCGACCAGTATGCCAACTGCGTTTCCATGGCTAACCATGTGCCCCGGGGCGGCTATGACCTGATGCTGGTGGATATTGGCGAGAAGTTCAATATCCATATCAATTCCGAAAAAGGGGAGCGGTTAGTCAAGGGTTTAAGCTATATTAAGGAAACAGGCGAAGCTGAAATGAGCGCCTTAGAGCGGGTGAGAGAGGCCAAGAAGAAGGTGTTTAAGGAAGAGTTCAGCGCGCCTTTAAATAAGGTGAATCAGGCGTTTAGCCAGGGCTTTGCTTCGCGGGTCTGGGAGGATGTGGGTAGGCGCTGTGTAGCCTGCGGAAATTGCACCGCGGTTTGCCCTACTTGTTACTGCTTTGATGTTTTGGATGATATGGATTTATCTTTAAACGAGGGGTTAAGATACCGTATTTGGAATTCCTGCCAGATGGATGATTTTGCCAAGGTGGCGGGGGGTGAGGATTTCCGGAAAGAAAGGGCCAACCGCCAGCGCCACCGCTATTATCGAAAATTCAAATACCCGGTAGACAAATTTAACCGTTATTTCTGCACCGGATGCGGCAGATGCAGTAGAAGCTGTATGGCCCAGATAAATCTCATTGAAACGGTAAATTCATTAGCCGCAGAGGTTAAGGAAAGCCAAAAATGATTGAGCGCGAGATACTTTTAGAAAAAATGAAGACTTCTCCTTACCGGCCGATAAAGGCCAGGATAGTTGAGGCCAGAATGCTTACCGATAAGGAAAAGTTCTTCCGGATAGAATTGGAAGGAGGGATAGATTTACGCCATCAGCCGGGGCAGTTTGTAATGGTTTCCCTATTCGGCTACGGCGAGGCGCCGATTTCTATTTGTTCTTCGCCCACGGATAAAGGATATTTTGAGCTGACCGTCCGAAATGTGGGGACCTTGACCGATAAACTGCATCGTTTAGGTGAGGGTGATGTTTTGGGAATCCGCGGCCCATTCGGACGGGGTTTTCCCGTTGATAATATGTTCGGTTTTGACCTGGTGATTGCCGCCGGGGGTTTAGGATTAGTGCCTCTGCGTTCGTTGATTCGCTATATTATGTATAACCGTAATGACTTCGGCAATGTCCAGATCCTCTTAGGCTGTAAAACCCCCAAAGACCTTTTGTTTGGCCAGGAGACCAAGGAATGGATGAGGCGGGCTGAGATTAAATTTAACTGCACGGTAGACCGGGCCGACCCGGATTGGAAAGGCAATGTGGGCTTGATTACCAGTTTGATTCCCGGGGTAGACCTTAATCCTACCCGGACCTACGGGGTAGTGGTGGGGCCGCCGGTAATGTATAGGTTTGTGTTATC
>DOMD01000207.1:636-6478 GCA_003510525.1 Candidatus Omnitrophota bacterium | reverse complement strand
CATATGCCGAATATGAACGGTTTGCAGTTGCTTGAGCGCATAATCAGCAGGAATTACGACCTGCCTGTGATTATGATGACAGGGAAAGGCTCGGAAGAAGTCGCGGTTGCGGCCATGAAATTAGGAGCGTTGGATTATATTATCAAAGCGGAAGGTTATTTTGAGTTGCTCCAAGAGAGCGTAGCCAAGGCTTTAAGAATGCACGAGATGAAAAAGGAGAAACTGATATTAGAACATACATTGGTGCAAAAAAATAAGGAGTTAGAGCAAAGGATAGATCAATTGCGCGCCTTAAACGAAATAAATAAAGAAATAGAAGACAATCTTGACTTAAAAAGTACCTTAACAGTCATTGTTTCGAAGATTTCCGATTTGTTGCAGTGTTCTCGGGTTACTATTATGCTTACGGATACTGAAGGGAGTTATATGCATATTAAAGCGGCTAAAGGTTTCCCTGAGTCAGAAATCGAAAAAGTTAAAATAAGGATAGGAGAAGATATCTCAGGGTATGTTGCTAAGACCGGGGAGGCCGCATATAGCCTTGATATTGAAAAAGATTCCCGCTTTAAAAGAATGAACAAAGAACAGTACTTCACAAAATCATTCATATGCGTTCCTTTGAAAACAAGAGAAAGCGTAATTGGAGTGATAAATGTAAACAACAAACATAACAATAATGTGTTTACAATAGATGACCAAGACGTGCTATTGTCTATTTCCTATACCGCGGCAATCGCTATTAGTAAATCCAGGTATTGTGAAATGTTGCAAATAGCGGGAGTAACGGACGCCCTTACCGGTTTTTATAACCGAAAGTATTTTTACGATGCGTTAAGCATTGAAATCGAAAAGGTTACGCGCTATAAGACGAATTTCTCTTTGGCGCTTATAGATATAGACGATTTCAAAATGATTAATGATACCCTTGGCCATCAGGCGGGGGATATCGTACTGACTGAAATATCTCACCTGATGTCAACATGCGTGCGTAAACCGGATATTCCTTGTAGATATGGCGGGGATGAATTTGCTTTTATCCTCCAGCAAACTGCTATTGACGCGGCTATTGTTGTGGCAATAAAAATTAAGTCTAAAATTGATGGGCATAGGTTTACCCATTCCGCCCTGAAAGATTTTAAACCTACCGTCAGTATAGGATTGGTTGANNNNCGCGCCATAGAGTACGTTAACAGAAATGATCTCATGAATTTGATATGTCTTGAAAAAAACACTGTTAGAAATCTTATAAGAAATTCCACCTTAACCATATCTACAAAGAATAGATTATGAAGAAAAGCTCAAGAAGTCATCTTAAGGTTTATTTTATCGGCGCGGGGCCGGGGGATCCGGAATTACTGACTCTAAAGGCTCTAAAAATCATCCGAAAGGCGGATATTATTATTTATGCCGGGAGCTTAGTGAATAAGGACATTTTGGGATTTGCCAGGAAGGNNGATAATTGCCCGTTTGCACACCGGGGATCCTTCTTTGTATGGGGCGATTCAGGAACAGATGGATTGGTGTGAAAAAGAGGGGATTGCCTATGAGGTTATCCCCGGGGTGAGCTCTTTTCAGGCCGCGGCCGCCAGCCTTAAGCAAGAGTGGACCTTGCCCGGAGTATCCCAGACGGTAATTATTACCCGGCTTTCCGGAAGGACTAAGGTTCCGCAAAAAGAAGATTTAGAGAAATTAGCTAAAATCAGGGCTACCTTGGTTATTTTTTTGAGCGTCCAGGACATCGGCCGGGTGGTTAAGAAATTGAAAGGCGGCTATGCCCAGGATACTCCGGTGGCAGTGATAGAGAGGGTTTCCTGGCCGGATGAGCGCGGGATTCAGGGGACATTAGTGGATATNNCAAATGTAAAGAAGCGTTAGGGATACTACATTAGGATAGGCAAGAAACGTATTGCGACATAGTATTATTGATAAGAGTAAAATTTATGAAAATAGCGGTAGTGGCGATTAATAAGAATGGCCGTAAGATTGCCGGAAGCATCAAGCGCGGCTTTGGACAGACAGAGGTCTCCTGCTTTAATCCTTCTCCGGGAGGGCTTAAGGATTTAGTTGCCGGGATATTTAACAAGGATAAGTTTGAAGGCATAATTTTTATAATGGCAACGGGGATTGCCGCGCGGATGATTGCCCCGCGCCTAAAGGATAAATACCGCGACCCGGCAGTGGTGGTGGTGGATGATTTCTCCCGTTACGCGATCAGCCTGCTTTCCGGACACGAAGGCGGGGCCAATAATCTGGCCATACAAATCGCCAATATTCTGGATGCCGAGCCGGTGATTACTACCGCGACGGAGGCCTTGAAAGACACTATTATTGGTATCGGCTGTAGGAAAGGGATAAAAAAAGAAGTCGTAGTGTCAGGAATTAAGATGGCATTGAAAAAAGCGAAGAGTTCATTAAAGAGAGTGCGTTGTCTGGTTACTATCGATCTAAAGGCTAAGGAAAAAGGGCTATGTGAGGCATCTCAGGCATTAAGGATACCGTTACGGATTATTTCAAGGATGCGAATCAAACATTACCAAGGGGCATATACAAAATCAGAGTTTGTATTAAAAAAAATCGGAATAGAAGGAGTATGTGAACCATGCGCGTTATTAGCAGGAAAAAGGGCGCACCTCGTAGTGCCAAAATTGAAAATAAACGGCGTCACCGTAGCCATAGCCAGGGAAAATTAACTGTTGTCGGTATCGGGCCGGGAAGCCTTGACCTGTTGACTTTAAGGGCAAAGAAGGCTATAGAAGAAAGCAGTGTAATAGCCGGCTATAAAACCTATATCGCGCTTTTGGGTAATTTATCCAAAGGCAAAGAACTGATTTCTACCGGTATGACCCACGAAGTGGAAAGGGCCAGGCAGGCTATAGATAAAGCTAAGGAAGGTTTCTGGGTCTGTCTTGTTTCCAGCGGCGACCCCGGCGTGTATGGTATGGCCGGCCTGGTTCTGGAATTGCTTAAGGAAGACGAGAAGATAGAAGTCGAAATTATCCCCGGGGTAATGGCTTCTTCAGCCAGCGCGGCTATTTTGGGAGCGCCGCTTATGCATGATTTCGCGGTGATTTCATTGAGCGACCTGCTTACGGATTTAAGTTTAATTGAACAAAGGGTTGAAGCAGCCGCGAAGGCGGATTTTGTAATCGCGCTGTATAATCCTAAAGGCAAGAAGCGCGCTAAACCCTTGCAAAGGGCCTGGCAGATATTGATGCGCTCTAAATCGCCCAAAACACCCGTCGGGATAGTGCGTAATTGCGAGAGGGCGGGACAGAAAGTAAAAATCACCACATTAGAAGCCATGCCTTCTTTTAAGAACATAGATATGGTAACCACCATTATCGTAGGAAACTCACAAACTTTTGTTAAAAATAAATATATGATTACCCCGCGGGGATATTTCACTGCTTAAGGCCAAGAAGGTGGGGTATGTTTGAATGTAGGCTCATCATAAAATCGGCGCAGTCGGCGCAGTCCGATTTATTGCGTCTTGTTTTAATAAATCTCGGTGTGAAAGAGCAGGATATTGTCGAAAAACTGCAAAAAGGGAAAACCTGCCTTTCTTTTTTCGTGAAGTCTAGAAAAAAGGCTCTGACTGTTTTTGCCAAAATCCGCGCGCTAAAACTTAAAGGCTTTGCTTTGCGTATCAGGTCATTAAAAGACGCGGATTGGAAGACGCGCTGGAAGAAATATGTTAGGCCTTTCGCTATCACCAGGCAAATCCGGGTGGTGCCCTTGTGGAGGGTAAGGCAAAACACAAAAAAGAGCGATAAGGATATTTATATTGATACAACTCTTGCTTTTGGCACAGGGCTGCACGCGACTACGCGAATGATGGCGCGGCTTATTGCCTTGGAAAAGGGAAAGTTTTCACGTTTTCTTGATGTGGGTACCGGCTCAGGCATACTTTCAGTCATTGCCCATCGCTATGGCGCAAGGAGGCTTTATGCCATTGATATTGATAAAGACGCGGTAAAAACAGCCCGGCGTAATTTAATCATAAATCACTGCCTGCCAGCGCGCGTGAAAGTGCTTAGCTTTGATAATTTTTATACAAATAAGCAGCTTGATTTTATCGCGGCCAACCTGCTTACCGAGGATTTGATCAGGCTAAAGAATAAGCTGATCGCGTGTTTAAGCCCGGGGAAGTATTTGGCAGTCTCCGGGATTTACCGCGATAATTACGCGGGTTTTAGGAAAAGATTTAACGATCGGCGGCTTAAGTGTTCGCGGGTTATTACTCAAAAAGGCTGGTACGCGCTTCTTTTTACCCGCGGCAATTATAAAAATCCCCAAAGTAAGCCTGAATTATCGCGGGGGAAGTAGATGGTTTTATTGTTTTAAAAATAGGTATTACGGTGATATGATGAATTAAATAATTCAAAGGAGGATCAAATTATGATAAAATCAATTAAAGGCAGCAAGACGGAGCAGAATTTATTAAAGGCGTTTGCCGGGGAGTCGCAGGCGCGTAATCGCTATACCTATTTTGCTTCTGCCGCGAAAAAGGAAGGTTATGAGCAGATAGCCAATATTTTTACGGAGACCGCGGAGAACGAAAAGGAGCACGCCAAAGTCTTTTTTAAGCACCTTGAGGGCGGAGATGTGGAGATAACCGCGGTATATCCTGCCGGCGCGATAAAAGATACAAAGTTCAACCTTGAGGCCGCGGCCGCGGGCGAAAACTTAGAGTGGACCGCGCTGTATCAAGACTTTGCTAAAACAGCAAAGGATGAAGGATTTCCTGATGTGTGCCGTTCATTTGAACAGGTTGCCAAGGTTGAAAAATTTCACGAAACACGCTACCGTAAACTTATTAATAACCTTATGAATGGTGAGGTATTTAAGAAAAAGGAGCCGGTTGTGTGGCACTGTATCAATTGCGGGCATGTGATTGAGTCAGCCGATGCCCCCAAGGAATGTCCTGCCTGCAAGCACCCGCAGGCCTATTACGAAGTCTTGGCAGAGAACTATTAGTTGTTGCTTAAATCATATATATAGGTGAAGCCTTGTATGAAGATTGTTTTTCTACCCCCAAGATGAAAGAAGTCCTTTCAGCGCAAACCATTATGCCGTTCCAGGAAGTTAAAGAAAAAATAGGCAGGGATATTTTTGAGCTATCGCAAGGTTCGTATTTTGATAATCAAAGAAGCATTCTGCGCTTTGAAGCGCCTTGCCCGCGAGTTAATTGCTTAGATTGGCTGGACGCTCAAACAAGCCGGGTTAAGCTGTATTGGGCAAACAGAGACAATTCTTTCCAGATGGCGGGAGTTGGAACCGCGGATATAGCGCGCGGCAACACGATTAATGCTTATGCCAGGCTTTTTAACGCTATTTACCAAAGTCTTTCGGCAGACAGTGATATCCGTTATTATGGAGGAATGGATTTCTATCCGCCGGGAGCGAATAAAGACGTAGACAATAAGAGAAAGGCGGGGCAAGAATGGAAGGCTTTCGGCGCCTACTGCTTTTTGCTTCCCCGCTTTGAAATAGTGAATAGACAGGGAAAATATTTCTTTGCCTGTAATATAGTAACCCAAGATGTTGCTGAGTCCCTGATTAAAGATTACCTTGGCGCCTTAGAGGAGATTTCTTTTTCCTCAAGCCTACCGGTTGTTTCTATTCCAAAGATTAAGTCTCTTTTGGTGTCTCCCAACAGCCAAGAATGGCAAAAGTTATTCCGGGAGCGTATTCAGTCTTCAGGAAAAATGATCTATCAAAAAATAGTCTTGGCTCAAAAGACATCTATTGAACTCGTCTCGAAGGTTAACCCCCTCGCGGTATTTAAAAAACTCACTCAACAGGCGCGAGGCTCTTTTCACTATTATTTCCAGCCGCAAGA
>DOMD01000207.1:0-626 GCA_003510525.1 Candidatus Omnitrophota bacterium | reverse complement strand
GAACATAAAATCGTGGTTGAGGCGATTAAAGAGGCCTTCAAAAAATTATGCGTATCTTTTCAGGCGGATGTAGTGCCTTCGGTGGCAAAGGCCTCAAGCGCGCATCATTTAATTACCCGTTTTCAGGGGACATTAAAGGACGCGATAGATGACGCTCAAATTCTAACCCTGCTTCATCCAACGCCCGCGGTTGGTGGAATGCCCAGGGCCCAGGCGCTAAAAGCAATCGCGGAATTAGAGCCATTCGCGCGCGGCTGGTATGCCGGGCCAATCGGGTATATCGGCTATGATTCAGTTGATTTTGCCGTTGCCCTTCGTTGCGCGCTGATGCAGGGCAGCCGCGTCAATTTATACGCCGGCGCGGGTATTGTTGAGGGTTCATCCGCGGATGAGGAATGNNAAAAGACGCTAAAAATATGAACAACCTCTGGGGAAAACTTATTATTGAGGAGTTGGTACGCTTGGGGGTGGAGTATTTTTGTATTGCTCCGGGTTCGCGTTCCGGGCCGCTGGCGGTGGCGGCGGCCGAAAATAAACGCGCCAAAAGCTGTATTCATTTTGATGAGCGGGGCCTGGCCTACTATGCCTTAGGGCTTACTGCCTCCAGCGGTAAAACCGCCTGTCTT
>DOMD01000173.1 GCA_003510525.1 Candidatus Omnitrophota bacterium | reverse complement strand
CGCATCAGGGCGATTTGGTTAATTTTATGTCCGCGCTGGTAAGACATTCGCGCAAGTGTGTTTAAGTCAGCCCAGGGCAGTTGAAGGATTACCTAAGCACCGACAGTAAAGGCGGGGCCGAAGGCTTCCTGCATATATTCAAAGATTTAGCCAAAGAACGCAGGGTTTTCGCCCTTGGTCATGGGATATTCCAGAAAGAGATCCAGCGCAAGTGGTTTAATAAGGTGTCTATGTTNNCCGGCCTCAGGCGGCAGAAGCGCTCAGATGGCAAACCACAGCTTTGTAACCGGCTTGATTTCCCGGATTGCCGAGCAAAAGGGCATTGATTACATCGCTCCTTTTGTCCGGCGCGTGCTTTCAAGCGGCAGGTATCCTGAGGCGGTATTCCTTTTTGCCGGCAAAGGTGAATCGGATTTGATGGGCCGCTTAAATCAGCTTATTTACGAGTTCCCGGGAAGGGTGGGCTATAACAACTCCTGGCTTTCCGACACCGACCCCTCAGGGGTATACTTCCATGCCCATCGCGCTCTGGACTGTTTTATTTCTCCTTCCAAATTTGAGCCGTTTGGCATAGGCGTGCTCAAGGCGCTTTGCCTGGGGGCGGTGTGTATGGTTTCAGACAAGCAAGGCCATAAATCCACGGTCAGGACTATCGGCATTAAAGAATTAAGTATAAATGAGGAATNNAGAATACCATAAATAATATGCTGTTGGCCTTTGACCGGCTTTACACTTTATGGAAAGACAAAGAGACGGATCCTTCCTGGTCCAAGATGGTTGAAAATTCCCTGTTTTCCGATAACAGCTGGGATAAAATTACCGGCCTGGCGGAGAGCTTGTTTAAATTCACTATCGGCCAGGAAGAATATTATTCCATTATTGCTAATGCCTCCGGGTTTGGGGATGTAAAAGGAGCTTCATCAAGCGTTTCTGCTATTTCCAAATGGAATGACGAAAATTACTCTGTCGTAACCGACAAGATGATTAAAGAAGGCAGAATAGCATTCTTGATTATTAAGCCGGACGGCCAAAGGTTTAAAGAGAATATTTTAGAGGCACTTAAGAAGGCAGGGTATCAGATACGGATGTGTATAGAAAAGAGCCAAGTGGAAAAGCCAATCCTTCAAGAGCTTTATAAAGAGCATCGAGACAAGATATTTTACGAAGCGCTGGTTACCTATGTGCATTCAGGGCCGCTTACCTTGCTGGTTATTAGCGGTGATAAGAAAAATATAGTTCCCAAAGTCCGGGATTTTGTGAAAAGGATGCGTGATGAGTTAGGCCTTGAGGAGGAGCCGTATACTACGCTGCATAAAATTACCAGGGAAGTTAAACACGGTAAAATACAAAAGAATAAAATTCACGCCTCTGATTCCAATAAGGCGGTAACAAGAGAAATAGGGATAATGTTGAGCCAGGAGGCATTGTCAAAGACTTTCAGCCCTGAGGCAATAAAGCTGATATTTGGGAACGCTCGGGTTTCTTCACCTTTAAAAGAAGACAATTTAGGGCTGGTGCTGATTCATCCGCTTTTGGAATACGGGGCGGGAGTGGACGCGGNNAATATCTTCGGATAAGGCTATAGCAAGCGCGAAGTCGGTAATTAGGGCTACCAATGGTTGGGGAGTAAAAACCACGGATTACCTTTTTGGGGTGTATAAAACATCCTATATTTCCCGTCTGGTGCACGGATTGGACTATAGAATGATTAATGAGACAAATATGGAGGATCATCAGCTTAATGAATATATACAGAAAATGATTAAGGCTATGGACATAAGGGAAGAATTCAAAGTTGTTGAGGCTAAACGCATCCCGGGAGAAAAATACCGGATTTTTCTTACCTTTAGTATCAATGATGGGCCGGCAATTTCTATGGGCATAGGCTATTCCACCAAGAAAACAACGTATCACTATGAAGGCAAGACCATAGAGCACTTTGAACGCTTTGGAAATTGTTTTTCGACTATGCACACGCCTGAAGGCGTAGCGGTCTTATCTCCGGAAATAAGTGAGGCCGGGCTTAAAGAGGTGGCGGCTGAGTCGCATACTTTGGGCAGGCAGGTTCTCCTTGATTTTATCGCCTGGTGGAATCCCGGTGAATTAACCGAAGAAAATTATGAGAATTTTATTCATGATAAAAATATGTATCCCTCAGAGAAAAAATGTGAAGATATTTTAAAGGAAAATAACTATGCCGGGCCCGTGTTACATTTGAAAGACGGGCGCAAGGTTTTTGTCTATTGCCGAGGGGAATCTCAAGACCAACTCGTGCCTAACTTAGAAAAAAGAAGTTTCTGGAGGGAGAAATATTTTAATGATTTGAAATACAAAATCGATCAATACGAAAGCGATGGTTTTAGAGTTGACCTGCCGCATGAGCTGCATACTCCGGACAATAATCTGGATTATACGCTTATCCATGAGGTGTTTATTGAGGCTATAAAATACGCCTCTAAAAATCATCAAAAGAATCTCTATTTTATTCTTGAAACATATGGGATGAATCATCGTGACCTCTTTAGGAGCTATAATAACAGTGTCGGATATGACGTTTTTAAAAATGGCGAAGTTTTAGATTGTGATTTTAAGAACTATCCCGCATTTAAAACATATTTTGGCGCTTTAAGAAAGAATATTTCGGGAAGGGATTTAGAAGCGCTCGTAAAGGATATGAACTGGCTTACCGGTAATTTTAAAGCGTCCGAAACGGATGCGGGCTACCTTTCTAATCCTGATGAAAAGGCGGTTAAGGATGCACTTGCTGATGAAAATTACAGGAGAAATGCTATTGCCCTAACTATTTTCTTAGCCAAGGCAGGGTTTAATATCTTGTTTTACGCCAGAGATTTATTGGAATTTTCCGGAGACTTCAATCCTGTGGTCGGAGGCGAGACCGAAGGAAATGAGGGTAAGGTCTATATCACCCATAGGTTTTTAACCCAAGAGGAATTTGAATTAAGGTTGAAATATTCGCTGGAAGAATTGGTGAAAAACTCCTTTACCTATAAGTTTATAGAAGACTTTAAGAATAAGGAGATAGCCTTTTTACGGATGGAAAATGGTAAGGTTATTTTTACCGTCAAAGGCAGGGGAGGAATAGAGTGTGTGGGTGTCCGGCAGGAGATACATTTTGATTTAAAAAACATGACTTATGACGATGTGGTTTCAACAAAAAGTGACCTGAGCGCTATGGGAGGGCAAGTGTCTTCCGCGCTTGCCGAAGATCAAAAGCCTTCGTTTGTTCTCTCATCCGACGATATCTACCGGATTGCCTTAAATACCTCAAAGGAAGGGTTTAAGTGGGCGGGGGCGTTTTACCACGGTATTTATGGAACTTTTAAAGAACATCCGGGCTTTAGAGTAGAATTTATTAAAGCGCTCAAGAAGATTATTTTTATCAGCGCGCAAGAAGTTGAGGGGGATTTATACCGGGTGAAACAAATTAAACTTGGGGCCGCCTGGATCTTAAGCAAACCGGAATTCTTCGGGACGGTCAGGCATCCCGATATAAACGATTGGTCGGACACCTCGGTGGTAAACATATTGATTCACTATACCTCGCCTAACGCCTCCCGGATTATCATGGAATCATTCGGTAGGCTTGATTCCCAGGAGCAAAAGGACTGGTGGGTAGACCAGATTTTGTGCATTCTGTCCACGGAAGATAAGGCTTCGGATATATACCGC
Source organism: Candidatus Omnitrophota bacterium (assembly GCA_003510525.1). Taxonomy (GTDB): domain Bacteria; phylum Omnitrophota; class Gorgyraeia; order Gygaellales; family UBA12090; genus UBA12090. The sequence goes on along the minus strand of DOMD01000173.1, from coordinate 113 downwards.
CACGCCCAGGACGCGTTGCGGGGGATTTTTGATTTTGAACTTACGCCTTTTAATGTCTGCCGGTATCATGGCCAGCTGTATCGGGCGCTTCGAGAGCGTCAATTTAAGCCTCG
>DOMD01000016.1 GCA_003510525.1 Candidatus Omnitrophota bacterium | reverse complement strand
ATATCTGTATTTTGGACATTATCCTTACCGAAATTCTTCAGGGTATAAAGGATGACGGCATATTTAAAGAATTAAAGGAATACCTTATCCAATTTCCGGTAATCAGGGCATCAAGTTTGGAGACTTATGTCTTGGCGGCGAATATCTATCGTTTGTGCCGGAAGAAAGGCAAGACTATAAGCAAAACCGTGGATGCCATAATTGCCGCCGCAGCACTTGAAAACGATGTAAAGGTATTTTCTAAAGACAAAGATTTTTCTTTAATCGCCGATTGCTCCGGATTGAAATTATTTAACCCTTGAATTCTTTGACAAGGCGGAATAATTTTTCTATAATCTATCTATGTTTGGTGAACTAAGTTCGGTTAGCTTTTAATATTGTTGCGCTGCCTTCTCATAATGAGGGACGGCGCTTTTTTATCCGCTGATTAAAAAACAATGTCTGTCGCCCTGATTTCCTTATATCATTACGATAATTTCGCAATGCGGCTTTTGTTTTCTTATCTTAAAAAACACAACATCCCTGTCTATTATATAGCTTTTAAGAGAATGAAGCAAAAGGCGACGAAAACCCTGAAAAACGATTATGTAGAAATGCATGATTTTCATGATCAGGTAACAGAAGAAGACATAATAACCTTGCTCCGGCAGATAGATAATATAAATCCTTCCTTAATCGGTATAGGGTTTAAATCCAGCCATCTTCAATTAGCCAAAGATTTGACCGCCCGGATTAAAGAAAGGTTTAAGGCTCCGGTTGTCTGGGGCGGAGACCATCCCACCATAGCCCCGGAAACCTGCATAGAGCACACCGATATCGTATGCGTCGGGGAAGGTTTTGACGCGTTGCGTGAGTTAGCCGGGAATATAATAAATGGCAGGCCGTACGATAAGATTAACAATCTATGGGTAAACAAAAACGGCAATATAATCAGAAATCCCTCCCGGCCGCTTATCAATGACCTGGATGTATTGCCTTTTGCCAGCTATACTTCTGAAAATAAGATTTACATTGATGAAGGCAGGGTCCAGGAGGATAAGAATATAGATTATTTTGGTTTCGGTTTTACCGACGCGCCGCGGATAGTATTTTATCAGACAATGACTTCTTTTGCCTGCCCTATGCATTGTTCTTTCTGCATAAATTCGCTCCAGCACGATAAATTCAGGCGCCGCAGCGTTGCTAATGTCATTGAGGAGCTGAAGCAGGCCAAAAATAACAACCCGAATTTGAGATGGATATTCTTCTGGGACAATATCTTCGCGGTCAATAAGAACTGGTGCCTGGAATTTTCAGAAGAATATAAACGCAAAATTGACCTGCCGTTCTTTACCTACAGCCATCCTCTCTGTAGCGATATGGAAATCCTGGTGCCTTTAAGAAAGGCCGGCTGGACGATTACGGTAATGGGCATACAGAGCGGCAGTTACAATCTTAGGAAAACATTATACGCCCGCAATGAAACCAACGAAAAGATTTTAGAAGCGGTCAGAAATATGGCCGGACTTAGAAAAGTAAAAAGCCATAAACCATATTTCAATATATATTATGATTATGTGAAGAACAACCCTCTGGAAGGCAAGAAAGACCTCGCGGAGAGCCTGGATTTATTTTTAAAATTCCCCAAAGGTTTTGTCTTCCAGGCGTTTAATTTGTCTTTCTTCCCGAATTATCCTATCACTAAGCATTTTCTTCAAAATGGTTATATCTCGGAAAAAGATATTGAAGGCAATGTGAAGACCTCGGCCAATAACTGGATTACAACCTTTGATGAAAAAAAGGAATATCGCGGCTTCTTGAGGAGGCATGAATATTATTATCTTCTGTTTTCCCTGGCCCAGTACACCTTATTCCCCAACTTTCTTATTAGAATAATTGAGAGGAAAAAGCTTTTTATCAATAGATTGGGCATTTTATACCGTCTATGCCGGCTGTTCAGGTTCCTTGAGTTGACCTTGAGTATTCCTAAATACAGGTGGGCCTGGGATATGTTTATGCTGATACCTTTCAGGCTGAAAATAAAACACAGGACCCTGCTTCGCTATTCTTAATGCAAATTACCCGTGGCAAGGAACGTTTTGATATATCCGAGAAGACAGGCCTATATGAAGGAGTTACTTGTCAGGAAATATTCCTGAATAAACTCGTCTTCGCGCAACGATACCTCCCCGACACAAAGCCATCCTTAGAGATACTAATCTTTGTCGGCCTGAATATTACACCTGCTGTTAAGTATTTCGGACATTTCCCGTATAACTTATGTAAAGAATTAGGGGCAAATTTTTCTGTCGTGTATGGGCTTGGCTGCAGCGGAATATTCAACCGCCATTTCAGGCGATTTACCCAGGAGGAAGCAGAACAGCAATTCATGGAAGGGCTTAAATTAGTGAGAAATTTTAAGGGTAAGGTGATTATATTCAGCCACAGCGCCTCAACCATAGAGCATCTCAAGTTAATCTTTGGAGATAAATATAAAAATTTCATAGCCAAAATGAATATTGATATCGCGGGAGGTATTATCGCTGCCACCGTTACTAATATAATAATAGAGCTGAGAAAAGTTTGGCCGAATTATAGGTTTCTTAATTGGAGGCATCTTCTCCAGCTTGGCAAACTTATAGATTTTCCGCTTCCTATATATCCGTATTTTAGTAAAGCAAGACATGCTCAAGATTCTCCAATGAATGACCTGAGTGTATGGATCAACGCCAAGTCTTCCGAATTTCTTTTAAGCACAAATATCAAAAAGATAATCTTAAGCGGAAAGCCGGCGGAGTATCCGCTGTTGGTTATACTGCCCAAACACGATACTTTGCTTGAGCCGGCAAGACAGCATAAAATCTATAAATATATCGCAAAAAAGTCAAAAGCCGAGCTCTTAAAATGCGACGCAGAGCATAACGTATTTTTATCCGCGCATATCAATCCTATATTTGAAG
>DOMD01000122.1:913-5996 GCA_003510525.1 Candidatus Omnitrophota bacterium | reverse complement strand
GCTTTGGGTAAAGGAGAACCGGGAAATCTTAACCGCGCGAACAGAGACCGTGAAAAGAACCGTTTTGAGAATAGCGGCCAGGGACAAAAAGACAGGGGAACAGCGGTTCAATCGCAAGACAAAAGCGGGAGGTTTGAGGGTAGTCCTTCTCAGAAAAAATCCGCCCCCGGAGCGGGAGGACAAAAATCCGGCGCGGGAAAACCAAAAGGCGGCGCGGGAGGGCATAAAGGCGGAGGCGCGAATCAAAAACGCCGTTAAACCCGGATTTCGCAATAGGAATGCGGCACCGAGACGCCAATGCAAATTCCGGGTTAAAGCAAAAGAGGAAGAAAATGGGACTGCTCATAGAGTGTAAAGAAAAAGGACCCGGGGTGTATATCGTAATTCCCAAAGGCGAAATCAATACCCAGACGTATCAGATTTTAGAAAGCGCCTTGCGGGATAACGCGGCGAGCGCGAAAGCTTTAGTGTTTGAAATGGGGCAGGTTTCTTATGTCAGCAGTTTAGGTTTAAGCGCTATCTTCAGGATAAAATTAGCCTTGGAAGAACGAAAAGCAACCTTAGTCCTGGTGAATATGCAACCGCCCGTAGCGCTGGTGTTTGAGACAATGAAGATTTTATCGGCCCAGGTTTTTGCCAGCCTTCAGGAGGCCGATGAGTATCTTGACCGATTTCTCGATGGTGTTCAGAAGGGGACTATTAAGCCGCGAACGCCTTTGACGTAAGCCACGGTATAACTATAGCCGGCATTGTATGGAGCAACAATTTACATTAGAAGAAACATTGGCAACGGATTTAAGCCAGGTTATGCCCCTGGTGGAGCGGATTGCTCAAAAGGTGCTCGCGCTCACCGCTTCAGCGGAGGAAACGTTTCAGGTAAAGTTAGCCCTGGAAGAGGCTTTGACTAATGCCATGCGGCATGGCAATCTGCTTATCGCCAAACAGGTTGTTACGGTAAAAGTTAAGGCCAGCAGGGAAAGAATTATTCTGGACATTCATGATCAAGGAAAAGGGTTTGATTTCAGCAATCTTAGGGACCCGACTCAAGGAGAGAACACGGAGCGGATTTCGGGCCGGGGTGTTTTTTTGATGCGCAAGCTAATGGATGATATTGAATTTTATGACGCCGGCAGCGGCGTTAAGATGGTAAAAACGTTCCGCTTGAAGCCGGGAGCATGAAGCACCTTGGCGTAGTGATTGTCCTGGGAGGCCTTTTGTGCGTCGCGGCGCTTACCTTGAGCAGAGTATGTGAGCCTCAAGAACTGGCTGTCTACGATTGGCTGATGCGGACCAGGCCGTCTTCGCCGACACATCCGGATATTGTTATTATTGAAATATCCGATGATACTTTGAAAAGTTTGGGCCGTTGGCCGCTTCCCCGGCAATTTCATATTACATTGATTAAGGCTTTGACCGAAAGCGGCGCGCGCATGATTGTGTTTGACGCGCTTTTCAGCGAGCCTCAAGGGATAGACGCGGAGTTCGCCTCCGCGATAAAGGAATCAGGCCGGGTATATCTTGCCTCCGCTTTCAGGATTAAGCCGGGAGGCCTAAATAGCGATAGAACACATGAGGCTGATGAAATTCTGGGAGCGGTGAGTGAACCGTTGAAATCTGCCGCCGCGGGGATTGGACAGGTGAATATTTTTGTTGATGGTGACGGTAAGGCCAGGCGCGTTCCTTTGTGGGTGCGTCACGGGAACAGGCTTTGGCCTTCTTTGGGATTTCTCGCGGCGGTAGAATGTTTGGGGTATTCCCAGGAAAAAATTATTTGGCGTTCGGATAAGGTGATTTTTAATGACAATAAGAGCATTCCCATAGAGCCTAAAGGGGTGTTGTGGGTAAACTATCCCGGCCAATGGGTAAACACCTTTAGGCATTTTTCATATGTTGACGTGCTGAAGGCGTATGTTGCCGGTAAGTCCGGAGCTCAGCCATGGCTGGATATGAGCGTATTTAAGGATAAGATTTGTTTTGTTGGTTTGACTGCCGCCGGAACATCTGATTTGCGGGCAACGCCTTTAGACACAATATACCCGATGGTGGGCGCGCAGGCAAGTATTTGCGATAGTATTCTTCGGGAAGCGTTTATAAAACGAATTTCACCCTGGGTAAAGGTGTTATTACATAGCGCGATCCTTCTTTTTGCCTTGATGATTTGTCTCAAATGCGCGCCTTTAGCCGCGCTTATCGGCTGTGGCGCGTTAGCTTTAGGATATAGCGCGGCCGGGTGGCTTATTTTTTCTTACCGAGGGATTCTGCCGGATATGTTCCTGCCTTTAATTGTAGTGGGGATAGTGTATGTCGTTATATTGTTCCGTAATTTTTTTAATGAGGCCCGGAAAAGACAGCTTTTAGAAAAAGAGCTGGAAATAGCTTCTGCTATTCAACGTAGTTTTTTACCCCCCGATGCCAGCTATGCTTACGGCGTGGAAATCCGCGCTATGCTTGAGCCCGCGAAATTCGTCGCGGGTGATTTTTATGATATCATCGCTCTTGAGGGTTCGCGGCTGGGTGTGTTTATCGGAGATGTCTGCGGTAAGGGTGTTTCCGCGGCCTTAATTATGGCTCAGGCGATTTCTTTTTTGCGGGTGGTTTCCCAGCAGTCTTTATGCCCCGCGGAAGTTTTGAAACTGCTGAACACGCGCTTGGAAGGGATACTCAACGGCCGTTTTGTAACCGGACAATATATAATAATAGACGCCAAAGAAGGTATTTGGGAAGGCGCCTGTGCCGGCCATCCGCCGCTCATTCTTTTAGATTCCGCGAAGGATTTGCCTGAGGAGTTCTTACCCGCGTCGGGGCCGCCTTTAGGGATAACCGGCACAGCTTCTTACGCGGCAGTAAAGAGGCGCCTTAAGGCAGGAGATAAAATCTTTATGTATACCGATGGCTGGACTGAAGGCCGTAATCGTAAAGGTGAGGAATTCGGGGTCAGGCGCCTGAAGGAAGCTTTATTTTCCTTACGTAATGAAAGTGTTCCTGTTATAATGTCTTCTATCGCCGCGCGCCGGAGCGCGTTTGAAGGAAACGCGCCTCAGCATGATGACCTAACCGCGATACTGGTTGAATTTAAAGGGACACAGGATAAATAAGTGTGTTATAATGTATATCATTATAGAGATAAGCCTCAAAATTAAACAGCCCGCCGCGGCCGTTAAAAACTAACACTTACGCAATAGAAATATGCCGGGGCATAGAGAAAGAAAGGAGATACAATGGGACTTGATATTAGCACGCTAAAAAAGGAGGAAGAAAACGCGGTAATTCTTTCTTTGAAGGGTTCATTAGATACGCAGACGTACGAAAAACTTAAAATTCACGCGGATAAATATATTTCAAAGGGATTAAAGGCGTTGGTTTTGGATTTACAGCTTCTTGACTATATCAGCAGTATGGGCGTGAGCGCCATTTTAGAGGTTCGCAAAAAATCAGAGGCTATAGGCGTTGCTTTCGCTATGACGAATATTCCCTCTCACATAGCGCAGGTATTTAAAATTATCAATGCCTTGCCGGATGTGCGAATATTCGAGAATATGGCTGAAGCGGACCGCTATTTAAAAGGAATTCAGGACCGTATTAAAGAAGACAAGGAATTCAATAAAAAAGGTTAGCTTTCTTTGAATATTAAATAATATTCATTGACAAGTTGTGAAACACTGGTATACTATGGTTAGTAAAAGTTTAGAAGTCTTAGCCGTGAGGACAGGATATCTGACCTTGCGGTTTTTTTATTTGTCATCCTTCGACGCGGTAAGTAAGCTTAACTCAAGCCTTGCTCAGGATGATAGTGAGCAAGTGAGCGAAGCGAGCGTGTCGAACTATCATTGTTTGCTCCGTTAGGAATCCTCGGATTCTAATCAGGTCAAGATGACGCGGATTTCTAGCAGTTTACTAAATTTAGCGAAAAGGAGGTAATAAGCAATGGCAAAAGGAACAGTAAAATGGTTCAGCGATCAGAAAGGTTATGGATTTGTCACTCCGGAGAACGGGAAGGATGTTTTTGTGCATCATTCATCGATTAAGGGTGATGGTTATAAGTCTTTAGCTGAAGGCCAGCAGGTCGAGTTTGAAATTGAACAAGGCCCTAAAGGCGAGCAGGCTACGAATGTAGTCAAGCTGTAATCTTGGGATTGAACAGGGCCCGGCATCTTTTTTAGAGCCGGGTCCTTTTTATAATTGGTAAGAAAGTATATGGCTTTAATTAGTTTACAGGAAGCTGTTCTTAAGTTTAACGGCCCGATTATATTTGATCGGTTGAGCCTGCAGTTGGAGTCCGGTGAACGGATCGCCCTGCTTGGCCGTAATGGCGCCGGGAAAACGACCCTGATGAAGGTGCTCACCGGCCAACAACAGCTTGACGATGGCATGGTTATCCGGCAAAAAGGTATTCAGATTACCCATTTGCCGCAGGAAGTCCCGGCGGATATCAAGGGCACTGTTTTTGATATTGTCCTTTCGGGCNNCTGAACATACTCCGGAATTATTGCGCCAGCTTGATGGCTTGCAATCCAAGCTGGACCATAGCGGCGGATGGGATGTGAATAATCAGGTTGAGGATGTTATCGCGAAGATGAAGCTGGATCCGGAGGGCGATTTTCAGCGCTTATCCGGCGGACAAAAACGGCGCGCTCTTTTGGCCAGGGCCCTGGTGTTAAAACCTGAGGTTTTACTGCTGGATGAACCGACGAACCACCTNNCGCCTGGCGACGAGGATTCTTGAGCTTGACCGGGGAAAGATCTTTAGCTGGTCGTGCGATTATAAAATCTTCCTTGAGCGTAAACAAGCGGCGCTGGATATTGAGGAGGCCCGCTGGGAACATTTTGATAAGAAATTAGCCGAGGAAGAGATTTGGATTCGTAAGGGAGTCAAGGCCAGGCGCTGCCGCAATGAAGGCCGGGTCAAGGCGCTAGGGCGCTTAAGAGAAGAAAAGAAAGCCCAACGTAAGGCTATCGGCCAGGTTCGCATGCGGACGCAGAAAGTTGATCCTTCCGGCCACCGGGTGATCAAGGTTTTTCAACTGGGTTTCAGTTACCCGGATAAATGCCTGATCCGGGATTTTACCACCCGGATAACCCGCGG
>DOMD01000122.1:0-831 GCA_003510525.1 Candidatus Omnitrophota bacterium | reverse complement strand
TGCAGGATTTTCTTTTTACCCCTGAGCGCTCGCGCACTCCGGTCAAAGTCCTTTCGGGCGGGGAACGAAACCGCCTTTTTCTGGCCCGGCTTTTTACCAAGCCTTCTAATGTTCTGGTAATGGACGAGCCGACGAATGATCTGGATATCGAGACCCTGGAACTGCTGGAAGAATTACTNNTGGAGGGGGATGGGGTGATTAATGAGTATCCCGGCGGCTACGATGATTGGTTAAGCCAGAGGAAGCCCTCTTTGCCCGGGCCGTCAAAAATAAGGGCCGCGAAAGAAATTATTTCACCGAAAAAACCTGTCCCGGCGCGAAAACTTTCATTTAAGGAACAGCGCGAGTTAGACAGCCTTTCCTCAGTAATAGAGAAATTAGAGGCCCAGCAGGAAGAGGTCTACGGCCTTCTGGCTGATTTCGCCTTTTACCAGAGCGACCCCGCTCACATCGCGCTCACTAAAGCTAAATCCGCGTCCCTTTCCGATGAGCTGCAAAAGGCATACCGGCGCTGGGAATATTTAGAGGAGTTATCAGAATAAAAATTCTCTTGCGGGGGGGGTGTTGNNATACCAACGCCTTGCGCTTAGTTAATGGCCTGGGGGATGGTTTAGCCGGCTTGGTTTTGGAACAGTATAGCCGCCATTTTGCCGCGCATATTTTTCAGAAGAAATGGTTCAGCGAGGAAAAGGCTTTAGCCGGTTTTGTGAAGGCGCGTTTTGACGCGCGGTATATGATTGTGAAAGACCGGACTGAACCTGTTTCTTCAGGCCCCGAAGCGATTGAGGCCCGCGTTTTAATAGAAAATGATGCCTCAGATACGACTGTCCT
>DOMD01000104.1:281-4025 GCA_003510525.1 Candidatus Omnitrophota bacterium | reverse complement strand
TAGGCGATTTTACCGGAAAAATATTTCTCCTCGGTAAGAATGGAAATGGCGCCGGCTCCCGCGTTTTGATAGAGACGGGCAATCTGCAGGAGGTCAAAATCCTCTCTTAAGAACTCCTGCGAGGGGGAAGTCCTTTTGATTTCGGCAATTATATTTAACTTTCCGGCTTGGCTGATATTGGCTTTAAAGGGCCGCCAGATCCGCGGTTCCTCCAATTTCAGGCGCAGTTCTTCTTCGGGATAATAGCGTTTTGTTTCTTTAATGGCCTTGTGTTTTTCCAAAACCACTTCTTTTAAAAAATCCGCGTATTCTATCATTTTTACCTGTTGTTGGTAACGCGTCTTAATTCTTCCAATTTTCTTAGGGCCGAGCCGGAATCAATGGACTGCCGGGCTAATTCTATACCCTCTTTGATTGAGCCGGCCTTATCCGCGGTATAAATAGCACAGCCGGAATTAAGCAGGACAATGTCTCTCTTGGGCCCTTTTTTCCCCTGGAGAACCTCTAAGGTAATCCGGGCGTTGTCCTGGGCACTGCCACCCTCTAAATCCTTAAGCCGGGACTTTTTGATTCCAAAATCAGAAGGGCTGATTTTATAAGAGCGCAGTTTCTTATTCTTTAGCTCGCATATCTTAGTAAAAGTGGTAGTGGTAATTTCATCTAAGCCGTCTAAGCCGTGAACAACCAAACCGTGTTTAACCCCCAGATTAGCCAGAACCTTAGCCAAAACAATCAATAGCTTAGGATCATAAACCCCCAACAGCTGATGGGTGGCAAAAGCCGGGTTGGTTAAAGGGCCCAGGAGGTTAAAGATGGTGCGCAGGCCTAATTCCTTACGCACCCCGGCGGCGTATTTCATTGCCGGATGCAAATTTTGAGCGAAAAGAAATCCAATACCTACCGTCTTTAAACATTCCTCAACCTTTTTCTCATCTATGTTGATATTTACCCCTAAGGCCTCCAGGAGGTCAGCGCTTCCGCATAAACTCGAGACCGCGCGGTTTCCGTGTTTAGCCACCACCAGGCCGCATCCGGCGGCCACCAAAGCCGAAATAGTGGAAATATTAAAGGTATGTTTGATATCCCCTCCGGTGCCGCAGGTATCCAAAACCACATCTTCTTTAATATTTATTCTTTTGACAAACTTGCGCATAGCCAGGGCTGCTCCGGTAATCTCTCGCGCGGTTTCACCCTTCATCCGCAAGGCAATTAAAAAAGCGGATATTTGCGCCGGACTCAACCTGCCCCGCATAATCTCTTCAAACACGGATTGCATCTGAATCTGAGTAAGATCGTTTTTGTCAATTAAGGCGGTGAGAGCTTCTTTTATCATAACTTGACTTTCAGGAAATTTCTTAAGATGTCTTTACCGGCCTTGGTTAAGATTGACTCCGGATGAAACTGCACCCCGAACAAAGGATACTCCTTATGCTGTAGGCCCATAATCTCACCCTCCTTGGTCCAGGCAGTTATCTCTAAGCAATCCGGCAAGGATTTTTTTTCTACCAACAGGGAATGATAGCGGGTAGCCTCAAAAGGGTTGGGTATATTCTTGAAAATACCTTTAGAGTTATGATAGATAAGCGAGGTCTTGCCGTGCATCAGCCTTTTGGCCGGGATAACTTTTCCCCCGTAAACCTCGCCGATACACTGATGGCCAAGGCATACCCCTAATACCGGAACCTTAGCGGCAAACTCCCGAATTAACTCCTTGGATATGCCGGCCTCAGTTGGCGTGCCTGGTCCGGGAGAAATAACAATTCTTTCCGGCCTGAGAGCCTTTATCTTTTTAAGGGTAATCTTATCGTTGCGGAAAACCTTAAGATTCTCACCCAATTCACCCAGATACTGCACCAGGTTGTAGGTAAAAGAATCATAGTTGTCAATCATTAAAATCATAGCAATACCTTATTTTTGCTTTCAGCAGAAAGCAGACAGCCGATAGCTGAAAGCTGATTTACTCCCTCTCCCTCCAGACCCTGGCCCCTAACTTTTGCAGTTTTAATTCCATATTCTCGTAGCCGCGGTCAAGATGATAAATACGGGAAATCTCGGTTTTGCCCTTGGCCACCAGCCCGGCCAAAACTAAAGCCGCCGAGGCCCGCAGGTCCGAAGCCATCACCGGAGCGCCGGACAATGATTTCTTGCCTTCAATAATCGCGTGGGGGCCTTCGCGCATAATCTTTGCCCCCATCCGGTTAAGCTCAGCCACATGCATAAACCGGTCCGGATAGATCTTCTCGGTAAACACGCTCACCCCCGGAGTAACGCTCATCAGCGACATCATCTGGGCCTGCATATCCGTGGGGAAACAGGGATACGGTAAAGTGGTAATATTCACCGGCTTTAAATTTTTCCTCGGCCGGACTCTTAACCCTCCATCCGTATCTTCAATCTTAACTCCGCAATCGGTGAGCTTATCCAGGACGGCCGCTAAATGCTCCCTGAACGCCCCGCGGATAACACAATCGCCTTTGGTGATAGCCGCCGCCAAAACAAGCGTGCCGGCCTCAATGCGGTCNNGTCCCCTGGCCCCGGATTTTAGCTCCCATCTTGTTTAAAAAGTTGGCTAAATCCACTACCTCAGGCTCGCAGGCCGCTGATTCAATCACGGTTTTACCTTTAGCCAGCACCGCCGCCATCATCACATTATCCGTAGCTAGGACCGATGAGCCAAAGGCTCCTCCCAGATACATATTTCCACCGCAAAGATGTTTAGCTTCAACCACCACATAGCCGCCCTGAATATCTACCTTAGCCCCTAAAGCCCGGATTCCCTTAATATGCAAATCCACCGGCCTCACCCCGATAATACAGCCTCCGGGAAGGGAAACCTTGGCTTTTCTAAACCTTCCCAAAAGCGGCCCCAATACGCAAAATGACGCCCGCATAGTAGAAACTAGTTTATAATCAGCGGTGTGACTTTTCAGATTTTTGGCTTCAACAGTTACCTCACCGTTAGAAAATTCAGCGGTTTCCCCCAGGGAACGCAATATCTTAATCATAGTAGACACATCCCTGAGATTAGGCACATTTTTAATCCGACAGCGCTCGTTAGTCAGGAGACAGGCCGCCAAAAGAGGCAGCACCGAGTTCTTGGCCCCGCTTACCGTAACAATTCCTTTTAAAGGAATTCCGCCTTCAATTACTAACTTTTCCATGCTTCCTCATTATCATCACTCTTTCTATCCCCGAATAATCCTTGATTATCTCATCAACAGCAAAATCATTTCCCGCGAAAACTATTTTCTCAATATCCTCACCCTGGCTGAAACCTATCTCCAGAAAAAGCAGGCCTTCTTTGTTCAAAAAATTGCCGGCCTCGGCTATTACGCGCCGGTAAAAATCCAGGCCATCCGCCCCTCCGTCCAAAGCCATTCTCGGCTCATAGGCAAGTTCTTTCTGCAAACCGTTGATGTCGCCGGAACGGACGTAAGGAGGATTAGAGATAATTATATCATAATTCCTTAAGCGATTATTAACATTATTTTTCTTGAAAACTGAAAACAGATCGCTCTGAAGAAAATTTATGTTTTTATCCGCGGAATTAATGAGGGCATTTTCTTTAGCCAGGCTCAAGGCCTCAAATGACACATCCAGCGCGTCAATCTGAGCCTCCGGCAAAAACTTAGCCAGACTCACCGCTATACAGCCTGAGCCTGTGCCTATATCAAGTATCTTCATCTGACCGGCGGCTGATTTTAAAACCATCTCCACCAAAATTTCCGTCTCCGGACGGGGAAT
>DOMD01000104.1:0-162 GCA_003510525.1 Candidatus Omnitrophota bacterium | reverse complement strand
GCGTTTGATGACAACCCCCCGCGTGAGCGGGGTGGGCTGAGAATAAAATGCTTAAAAGCGCTATTGCTGAAACCATGCTCAATAATATGGTTTCACGCAGGGAATATGTGGTTTTCAACTGAAAATCTCCATATCCATTTTCATTACAATGAGTTAGAATAG
>DOMD01000046.1 GCA_003510525.1 Candidatus Omnitrophota bacterium | reverse complement strand
GCCGGCGGTCTTCGCGCTGGTAAACGCGGTATTGGTTTTTATGTTCTTTGACTTTAAATCAAAAGTAGAATATGATTATGAAGTAAATTATTTGCATATAATTAAAGAGCGCCGCATAGTAAGAATATTTATCTATATCCTGATTTTAAGCCTGGCTTATCACGGTATATACAATTGGTTAGGAGTATATTTCTCTTCCTTACAATATACCCAAACGCGGGTAAGCCTGCTTTTAAGCCTGGTGGTTTTTAGCGGGATATTCGGCCAGCCTTTGGGCGGCTGGGTCACTGATAAAAAGGGCAGGGTTTTTGCCGCGACTCTGGGATTGGCCGGATTATCCCTGGCAACAGTTTCTCTGATTAAACCGTTTTCCTTCGTTTATTTAGCGGCGGTTCTTTTTGTCTTTGGGATTGCCTGGACAATGAACCACAACGCGGTTTCCACGGTATTGACGGATTTTCCGGATAAATTGCGCCCGGAATTAGCCAGCCTAAACAGCGCGGTACGTTTTGCCGGCGGAGGTTTAGGTGTAGGGCTGGCCGGGATTTTTATGCAGAAAAGTTTTGGATTAAGTTTTTTAGGTTTAGGGACAATTATTTTGCTCTTGGCAATGGCGTCAGATAAAATTCTAAGAGAAAATAGATAAGGGTCAATAGTCAATGGCCCATAGTCTATAGACCATCGACTATGGATCTGTAATTTATAGGAGGTTTAAGATGTCAGACTTAAAAGGAAAGACAGCGCTGGTTACCGGGGCCAGCCGGGGGATTGGTAAGGCTTTGGCCTCTACCGCGGCAAGTTTAGGGATTAACTTGACCCTGGCCGCGCGCACTGAAGGGCCGCTAAAGGAGGCCGCGGAGGAGATCCGCAAGAAATACAAGGTGGAGGTCTTGCCGGTAGCCTGCGATGTTACCAAGTTAAGCGACCTGGAAAACTTGGTCAACAAGGCTAAGGAGAAGTTCGGCAAAATAGATATTTTGATTAATAACGCCGGGGTCTCCAGCCAATACCCGTTTGAGAAACANNCCTTTTGAGGATTTTGAGAACTTGGTGCATACTAATTATTTGGGCTATGTGCGCTTGATTCGCTTAGTGATAAACGATATGATTAAGAATAAGTCCGGGGCGATTATCAATATGGTCTCCGGCTCAACGCTGTGCGACCCGGTGCCCAGAAGTTTTATCGTCTACAGCTCGTTAAAGGTAGGGCTTAAGGCATTTTGCAAGGGTTTGTTTTGGGAGATGCGCGACCATGGGATCAAGGTAACTTCAATATTGCCGGGGGTAACCGATACGGATCTGACCGGAAAGCTCAAGGAGATAACCGCGGACACCTCGCGGCTGATGACTACCGAGGCCATTGAGAACGCGCTTAAGTTTGCCCTTACGGTGCCGGCTAATGTCTGTCCTTTAGAGATTGCGGTAATCAATCAGCAAACCCCCTGGACCGCCCCGGTGATACCGTTTAAGCAGGAACACCCCGGGAAATAGGGCGAGGGTCTTGTCCCCGCCGGCGCGGGGCCACCCGCGCTATAGTAGCGGTGCGATTTATCGCACATGAAGGGCATTTTCAGTTAAAATACTAATAATGGGAGGCCATAATGGACAAGAAAGACGAGAAGAATTTGAAAGTCCGGTATTTGACTTGGCTATATAAGACCGTTAAAGAGGCCTTTGACCGTTATGAGCGAAAGTTTACCCAGTTAGAGATTGACGGGTTTGTGTTAAGAGAAATGGAAAAGGAGCTTAAAGGCTCTTATATGCCCCAGGAGAAGAAGGCGCTAGAGAAATTAGTTAACGACTTTAGAAATTACGTTGACGAGAAGGAAAAGGCTTGCCTGAAATTGAAATACAAGGGGAAAAAGATTGACCCGGAGTTTATCTTTTTAGATGTTAAGCTTATTGCCATAGAAAAAGCAATAATTAAAGAGCTGGGTCAGGAAGGCCTGAGTAAGATAAAAGATTCTTATCATCAGGAGATGATCAAGAGGATTATTGAAGAGAAAGAAAATCGTTTGTAATATAAATGATACCCGTAGGCGGTTCGCGAACCGCCCCCTACGAAAAAATGTTTATTACTACCATACTAATGTTGATTTTGGCGGTTGTTTTTGGGATGATCGCTTTTTTTAGGGATAAGGCAATTTTGTTTAGCGGCCTAAACAGCGGGGTGAAGTTATTTATTCAAATCCTGCCGATGCTCTTTTTTGCCCTTATCCTTTCCGGTATCATCCAGGCCTTGATTCCCAAAGAGGCAATCAACCGCTGGGTGGGTAAGGAATCCGGGCTTAAGGGGATTTTCTTGGGTTGTCTGGCCGGAAGCCTGGTTCCCGGCGGGCCTTATACCAGCTTTCCAATTGTCGCCGGCCTGGTAAAGACCGGGGCCGGCATCGGCACAATAGTTGCCTTTATAACTGCCTGGAGCCTTTGGGCAATTACCCGTCTGCCTATTGAGATAGGGGTGGTGGGAATAAAGATGACCTTGGTGCGGCTGGCTTCTACCTGTATATTTCCGCCGCTGGCCGGGATTATTGCCCAGTCGCTATTCGGAAGATGGTTTTAAAAGGACATACCCATATTTTTTCGGCGGTAATAGCTTTTATCTTAATAGTCGTTTATCTGCGTTATATTGAGAAAAAGAGCCTTTTTTATCCGGAAAGCGAGATTGTCTATACGCCTGAAGCTTCAGGAATGCATTACAGTGAGGTCAGTTTTAAGACCTACGACGGCTATATGCTTAACGGTTGGTTGATTGCTCAGCCCGCGGCTAAGTATACGATTCTTTTCGCGCACGGGAACGCGGGTAATATCAGCCACAGGATTGAAAAGCTAAAGTTTTTCAAGGAACTTGGCTGTAATGTGTTTATTTTTGATTACCGCGGTTACGGCAGAAGCCAGGGCCGGCCTTCAGAAAAAGGCCTTTATCTTGATGTCAAGGCAGCGTATGAATATTTAGTTGCTCAAGGGATACCGGCGAATAACATTATCGGCTATGGAGAGTCGTTAGGCGGCGCGGTTATCATTGACGCGGCATTAGAACATACAATGGCCGCGCTTATTATTGATAGCTCTTTTAGCTCTGCCAAAGATATGATAAAGGCGATATATCCGTTTCTGCCGCATTGGATATTTGCCAGCAAGTTTTATTCGATTAAAAAAATTAAAACCATAAGAATCCCAAAGCTAATAATCCATAGTATCAATGACGAGATTATTCCTTATAGGTTAGGCAGGAAGCTTTATGATGAAGCGCCGCCGCCAAAAGAATTCTTAGATATCCGCGGCGG
>DOMD01000134.1 GCA_003510525.1 Candidatus Omnitrophota bacterium | reverse complement strand
ACCCCTGAGCCGCTTCCCCTGGTTTATGAACTCCTGGGGGCGAGCGACATTCCTTATTTCTTTTAGGGTGGTGAGTGATATAAGTAATGTATTTACCACAAACTGAGCGACCGCAATGAAGGAGTGTAGTGGAAACAGTTTATCGGTGCGGATTTTCTTTTTACGGCAACCCGTAAAAAGAAAATTTCTGTCTTCCCGCGAAGCGGGATGTCAGAAAGCACGAACCCCGCTTTAGCGGGGCGATAATCTGTTGGAACGAAACGACTGAATGAAGGGAACGACGCACAACCACTAACCTTGCGGGTTTCTGGCCAGCAGGGTGTTTAGGGTCANNCCCGCCGACCCAGGCGGGCAAATGAGCGAGCGCCAAGCGAGCGGGGCAGTGAAGCCGAGCGACAGCGAGGCTGAACGGCGCGGACGCCACCAACGCAGCCCGCCCCCAGGCGGACGGTGCATTAGGATTAAGTTAAGTTTTGTATGAGAGATTCGGAGGGGTTGAAATCTACGGTGATCCGTTCGGGTATGGTTATAATCTTTCCTGTTTTGGGATGGCGGACTTTCCTGGAGGAGCGCTTTTCTTTAGTGAAGGAGCCGAAACCGCGTAAGGATATCCTTTCTCCTTTTTTAAGGTCCCTGGTTATATCAGCCTGGATAAATTTTATGATCTCCTGGGATTCTGCCTGGGTAAGAAAAAATCTTTTAGCGATGGCCAGGGTTAGTTCTCCCTGATTCATTTCTTCCCCTGGTCTTTTTCAATGTAGTCGTTAATGGCTTTGGATATCTTGCCAAGATCCGTGGGATTTTTACGGATGATCTCTTCGGCTGTTTCCTGCCAGGTCAAGTTTCTTTTGCCTAAGTGTTTTTCTACGGCGGAAATGATATCCTGGTCCATAACTGTATTGCGTTTGTCTTGTTTGGCTAGCTCCCCGGCTTCTTTAAGCACAGTCTCTATGGCTGAATCGAACTCACTCATGGATTTTTTAACCGCGCTTTCTGATGAGCGCATCTTGAGGATATCGTTAATATAAGCTTTGATGGTATTGAATTTGATGAACTCTGCCTGTGGTGAGCGCAGTCGAATCACTTTATCAGGCATACTCCCCCCTTGCGTAGAGACGCACACCCGCGCAATTCCGATAAGCGCGGGGTGTCTATGTTATCTTATGAATTATTAAATCTTTTATGGCCTTGTCTAACTTTCTTAATTCGTAGATTTTCAGGAGATCTTCGCTCTTGCCAATCAAAGGAACCATCTCTTCTTCTAACTTTTGGGTTAGGCGCTTACCGGATATGGACTCGGCTTCTAAGCCGTAGAGAATTGTTTTGTCTTTCTTGGTTTCTTCAAGGTATTGCTGATTTTTGTAATCTCTCTTGTGGACTTCTTTTAGCCAGTTTTTGTTTTTTATCCGCATGGATTCATTATCTTTAATGAGGTAGCGGGAGAATTTTATTTCTTCCGGCGTTAGCATGTCCGGATGGATTAAATCAATTACCCGGGTGTTAGGGATGCCGTAAAATCTTAGGTTGTTGATGAAGGCGTCTCTGATGATCCAGCCGCTGGGGTCATAGTCGACTATGCTGAATAGATAAAAAGATCGTTGCAGGTTAATCTTTGCTTCTTTTAAAGTGTCTACAAAATATTCTACGTTCAGGACTGATGGCTGGCCGCCAAGAGCAAGAATGGAGACATTATATTTGTCGGCAATATCAGATAAGAATGCCTGATGGCCAAGTTTTTCTGAGAAAAGAATTATATTGGCATTAGCTCCCACTCTTCTATTAGCTTGATTATCGTCGCGAAAGCCGATATCTTTGTATTCCATGACTGCTATTTCTTTAACCATGAAGACGATGTTATCAATGAGCTGAGCGTATTGATCGGTTTCCTGGGCCAAGGCGCCAGCCCGGGAAAGAGTCGGCTTGATATACATATACCAGAATGTTCTTAGGAGTTCTTTTAAGGGGGGCTTCTCCCCTGCCGTGATTCTTTCTCGGGTTTGCCAGACGATGTTACGCATGAGGCGGGCAACGTTGACTGGATAATCAGTTGCGCCCTGGCTAAAGTTTTCCATCAGCCATTCTTCAGTCTGGTCGTGGATGAGTTCGTCATAGTGGCGGATACCGGCTTTGCGTAAGCGGTCTCTGGGGGAGTTTGGTTTAGGCATGGTTTATTTATAGTTTCCAGTAATCTTTGGGCATTATGATTTTGATGCCTTTATAGTTTTTTAGTTCGAGTAAATCTTTGTCTCCTGTAATTATAATATCTATATCGTTAGTTACTGCATCAGCTAAGATTTGATCATCTTTTGGGTCTCTAGAAATTTTTTCAACGGTATTAGCTGTTTTACCTTCGATGAACTGTTTCTTAACAGTATTAATAATAGAATTTATTGCCTCGCGTGACAAAGGAAATTTTGTAGAAAGACTTTTTTGAGTTTCTTTTAGTAAATATTCGGTACAATAAACTTCATGTTTACTGGCGGCATCCTTGATGACGTCAAAAGAGTAACCTTGGCTAACAAAGCCTGAGATTATAACATTAGCGTCAAAGAGTATCTTCATGATACTTTCTCGAAAATCTCTTCTTCGGTTAATGTTATGCCTTTTTTAGCTAATTCTGCCATAGCTTTGCTTCGTACTCTGGTAAACTCTCTAACAAAAAAGTGGTGCTTAAGAGCTTGTCTTATTATCTCACTGCGCGATGTGTGTTCTTCCTTTGCTTCTGCGGAAAGGGGCCTCAATAAACTATCTGGTAAGCTAATTGCTACAATATTTCTCATGGTTTGTACCTCCTGTATTAAATTATAATACAGTATAAGGATTTGTCAAGTTTTTTGTTGAATCCTTTTGTTTTGCAAGGGTTATTTTGTTCTAACGGAAGAATATTCTGTTAGAATTAGAAATTAGACCGCCTAGGAATGAGGCTTTGAATTGCCGAATGGTAGGGATGTTTAAAGGTGCTTCTCTCTACTGCTCGAGCTATCATACCGAAAGATGTTAAAACATAAAAATGGCTTGACAGTAATCTGTATTTATACTACAATGCGATTATGCCCATTATTGCAATAGCAAATGGAAAAGGTGGCGTCGGAAAATCTACTGTCGCTATCAATCTGGCCGGCGCCCTTGCACGAAAAACAGGGGCAGTTTTTCTTATAGACGTGGACCCCCAGGGCACAGTAAGCGATTGGTTTAAGAGCCGACAGGAACAACTGCCGAATCGTCTTACCCATACGAATCTTCAAATAACCTCTCTCCCCTGGTCTGCTCAGGACCTTACAGCAAAACTTTCTGAAGAAGCCCAAAAATTTACCTTTATAATTATTGACTGTGGTCCTGCTAATGATAAAATCACAAGGACTGTGTTCGCGCTTTCCGATTTCGCTATAATTCCGGTTACTCCCAGTCCATACGATATCCATTCTGTCAGAAAGACTATTGATATGATTCATGAGGGTAAAAGTTCGGCTGGTATTGAGGTTAAACCATATTTACTTATCTCTAGAAAGATTGTCGGGACATCCCTTGGGTGTGAGGCTCGCGAAGCACTTGCAGTCTTCAATGTACCTATACTAAAAACTGAAATCTGCCAAAGAATTGCCCTCTGTGAAGCCGGTATTGTCGGGCAGACTATTTATGAGTATGCGCCTGATAGTCAGGCAAATGATGAATTTGAAAGTCTTGGAAAGGAGATCTTAAAATGGCAAAAGCAAAGCTCGCCACATTAACTGAAAAATGGATTGACGGTAAGACTGAAAAACAGCTTGCTGTAAAAACAGAAAGACAGAATACCGCTGAGAATGACCAAAAGATAAAGCAAACTCTCTACATGTCTAGGAAGGCGGTTAAGCTGCTCGGACATAATCGCGCTGAGACAGGAGAACCTATGTCTCATACAGTTGAACAGCTAATACTGAATCATATAGGAAAAAAGTAAAGGGGGCTTGCG
>DOMD01000089.1 GCA_003510525.1 Candidatus Omnitrophota bacterium | reverse complement strand
ACATTGTGACACAGTCTGAATACTAAAATAAGGTTTTTGTCATTTGAATTTTGTTATTTGTCATTATACTATGGACATAGAAATAAAACCCGAGCCTTTTAGCAAGGAAGAGTTAGGAAAATTAAAGCGCGATTTGAAAGCGGGAAAGCTCCGTCGCTTCGGGGCGATTGTCAGCCACCAGAAGCTGCAATTTAGCCATAATGCCCTTATTGCCTGGAGAAGAAGCTCTCCGGGTAATAAGCTGAGCGCGGCCCTCAAAGAAAAAGAATATCTCAGCCATATCTATTTAAGAAAGCCCCATCGGCTCTGGCCTTACAGTCTCTACACTATGGTTCACGCCAAGGCTAAGGAAGAGCTAAGCATTTTTATTGATGAACTTTCGCGCCTGCTTAACTGCCGCGATTTCAGGGTTCTCAACACCGTCAAGGAACTAAAGAAAACCTCATTTAACCCCGCGGAGAAGGTTAGGGGTCAGACCTCAACCTTAGAAAGTAATAACAAAAAATAGTTCTTTCCAATTGCAACAAACTTGAGAAAGCTTCGATTTACCCGCTTGACAAAGTATGCTCTTTAATGTATACTTTGTTTAGGAGGAAATATAGATATGGTTAACATGATTACTTTAAAAGAACTGCGTCCGGAATTACCGGAAGTAATAAAAGATATTGATGGTAAGCTTGGACGTTACATAGTTACAAAAAGAGGTAAGCCGGTCGCGGTTATGATGAGTCCGGATGATTACGAAGGACTCCTGGAAACGATTGAAATCCTTTCCGACAAAGAAACCGCGAAAAGGATAAAAATCGCGAAAAAAGAAATCAAGGAAGGAAAAACCGTTTCTTTGGAAGAATTACGCCGTAAGATTGAAAAAATAGATGCGTAAAATAGAGTTTTCTCATCTTGCCTCCAAAGAAATAGAAAAGATATATAAGGTAGATAAAAAGCTATATTCGCGCCTGCTCACCGCGATAGAAACTCTCCGGGCAGATCAGTATCAAGGAAAACGATTAAAAGGCAGGCTTTGCGGGGATTATTCTTTAAGAGTCGGCGATTATCGCGTAATTTATACAATTCACAAAGATGAGCTCATAGTCTACATTATTGACTTAGGCCACAGAAAAGAAATCTACAGATAAACGCGTTTCTATACTTGGCAAATAATTTGGCAAATAATTTTCATAAATATATTGACAAAGATTAAAAATAAGATATAATTAATATCTTATGCAAAAGACATATTTAGCCAAAAAAGGCGATTTTAAAAGAAGCTGGTATATAGCTGATGCCAAGGATAAAATCTTAGGCCGGCTGGCGGTTGAGGCGGCCAAGGTTTTACGCGGCAAGCACAAGCCTCGGTTTACTTCCAACATAGACTGCGGAGATAATGTTATTATTATTAATGCCGCCAAGATTAAGGTTACCGGCAGAAAGCTGGCTCAAAAGGTCTACCGCCGCTATTCCGGTTATCCCGCCGGCTTGAGGGAGGTCTATTTAGAGGATATGCTAAAGAAAGCTCCTACCCAGGTGATTAAGCTGGCAGTGCAAAGGATGCTCCCNNCATCCCTACACATCAATCAAGCCGATTGTATTGCCCGATTACCAAAAAACTTCGCGCATTTCTTCGAAATCCGCTCGCAGGTAACGGGACAATTCGCGCAGTAACTTATGTTCATTTCATTCCATAAGTTACGCGCTCATTGGAGGTAAATAATGGATTCAGCAGTTACTTATTCCGCCTGCGGAAGGCGTAAAGAGGCCATAGCCAGGGTCAGGCTGATGCCCGGAAAAGGAAAGATAGTCGTCAATAAATCTTCCATAGACAAATACTTTGGCCGGGAAACCGACAGAATTTTAATCAAACAGCCTTTTCTGATAACTAATACCTTAAATAAATTCGATTGTTTTGCTAACCTTTGCGGCGGCGGATTATCCGGCCAGGCCGGAGCCTTGCGCTTAGGAATTGCCAAGGCCCTTCTTGATGTTGATCCTGCCTACAAGACAATTCTTAGAAAAGGAAATTTCTTGACCCGGGATTCGCGGATGAAGGAGCGTAAGAAATACGGCCAAAAAGGCGCGCGTAAACGCTTCCAGTGGACTAAGAGGTAAAAGCAGAACTAAGAATTAAGAGCTAAGAGTTAAGAAGCAAAAAAGTCCCGCCTCAAGCGGGATTTTTTGTTTCTTCGGTCTTACCAGGGGAAGAATAAGAATAAGAATTTAGGTTTACCTTAATTCTGAAATATGGTATAAAATATATGTAAAGGGTGGATAATTATAGAATTTGCATCAGGAGAAGTCAAGAGGATGGCCAACCAAAAAGGAATAATCTTAATGATAGTTCTTATTTTTATCATAGTGTTATCAATTACCGCGGCAGTGGTAATAGGGCTCATGACCAATCATGCCCGTATTGCTGAATATCAAATCAAGCGGATCAAGGCATTTTATACCGCGGAGGCCGCGCGTACTTATGTTCTTGAACAACTGAGAACCGGAACAAAAAGCCCTCCTTCCGGCGCGGAGACCTGGACAGATGTGCTGCCTTCGGGAGGCCTGAATGATGGGTATCAGGCAAATGTGGACTGGGGGGCTCCTGGCAGCGGGCCTAAGAATACCCGCGCCTTTAATGTAACCGTTGACTATTAAATTCATCAAAGCATCTTTATTTATTTCAAATTTTGCCTAAATGACGCGCGAAAGAACAGCTAATAAGGGTTTTACGATTATTGAATTAATGGTAGCCTTGATAATAATCGGCGTCTTGGTTTCTTTGGCCATACCGGGCTTTTCGCGCACCAAAGAAAGGGCTTTTGACAAAGAAGCGCAGATAGGACTAAACCTTATTACGGCGGGAGAAAAGATGTACCGGGCAAAAATAGGTTCCTATTATCCTTCTTCAGGCACTGTGGACAAAAGTGATATTGAGGATAATTTGCAATTAGATTTATCTTCCAGCTCCTGGGAGTATAATATCACCGGTTTAGGAGGAACAAACTTTAATGCCACAGCCGTAAGAAACGGGCCGGCAAGCTGGAGCAGGCAGTGGTTAATTAACGCCACGGGAGATTTATCTTGCGTACCAACCTGCGCTTCTTGTGAGCCTAATGTATGCCCTTCCTAACCTTCCTTAAAATTATGAAAAAAAAGAAGCAGGGTGGTTTTACCCTGGTTGAGGTTATAGTATCACTGCTGATCCTTTTAACCACAGCCGCGGGAATTTTTGCCAGTTTTACTGCCGCCCAAAATTATGTGCTGAGGTCAAAGCGGCGGATTGCCGCGGTCAATTTTGCCCGTCAGAAGCTTGAGGAACTGAGGCCGTATGTCCGGCAGGATACCTGGACAAACTCAACCTCCGGCGCTAATTTTCTTTATGCTCCAGAAAGCTCATCTCAGTTATACTCGGAACCTTTTTCCTTTAGTAGTACTTGGACCGGACTTCTCAATTATACGGTTACTAATACTGTTAATACGGCTTCGCGTATGGTATCGATAACTGCCAATTGGACCGAACCGGATTGATGGCGCGGTATGCGGAGAAGTCGTTTTTGTAATTCCTGAGTTTGGTTATTGAACTCCATGAACTCAACTAACTCCAAAAACTCCACTAACTCTCAAAAGGGCCTTACCTTAGTGGAATTGTTTATCGCGATTATACTGGTAAGTATGGTTCTTTTGTCTGTTACCGCGGTGGACATCGTTTCCCGTAAGTTCTTAAATACCACTTATTACGAAAACAGGGTGCAAAATGAAGCCGGGCCTATACTTGAGATGATAGCCAAAGATATTACCCGGGGCTATGGTAATGCTAATAATCCCGGGGTGATTGTGTCATCGGCAAATATGGTGGATATTCGACAGCTCGATAAAGCTTCGACACCGACATATGATGATTTTAGCGATGATGCCTGGGTTAGATATAGTTATGAGGCGGCACCCAATTACCATATTATCAGGCAATATTGCACCACGGGAAGTCAATCTGTATGCGGCTCTTGGGGAGCCTCAGAGATTTTGGCAAAAAATATTTCCGGTTGCAGTTTTACTCTTGCCCCAGATACGTCACTCAATAAAAACCTTTGGGTTACTATTGCCATAACCGCGCGGCGGAACGCGGCGGATACCAGTCCTCCCAGCGCTGTCAATCCCGAGGTAATTCTGCAAACAACAATCGCCGCGCTCTCTCAATCTATTCATTAGCCCCAAGAGCCAGGCCGTAAAAAAAGAGACTTAAGAAGGAGGAAAACGTGACGCGTAAAACAAAATATCTTGTCTTTGGTGTGGGAGTTTTTACAGCTTGCGTATCATCTTTTATGTTCAGCCGGCCTGTTGGAGCCGCTGATGAGAGCCTTACCCTGGAAACCTATTATCCCGCGCCGTATGGAATATATAGTGAATTGACCACCACCGGCCAGACATTGCTGGCTACTGAGGGGGGTAATGTCGGCATCGGGATGGTGAACCCACAGGCAAAATTAGAAGTGGGAGGGGGCATAAAAGTTGGTTTTGACAGTGACGTCTGCGATGTTAATAAAGAAGGGACAATGAGGTGGAATAATACAATTTATACGATGCAGTATTGCAATGGGACATCGTGGGGTTCTTTAGGAGATCCTCCTTTTTGGCTGGGGAATGCGGGGGTTTACTTAAGAGACGGAGCGAACTCATCAGCATCTTGCGAACTGCCTTGCGGTTTTACTTGTGTTGTTCCTCGACTTACAGTTAATGCTTGGGCAAGAGTAAACGCAGGTGTTGTGCAGACAAAAGTGACAGGGTCTTTCGTGGGGATTACTGGTAGCGATAGTTGTAATAGTGGTTGGGTTAGTGCAGACACAGTAAGTTGTAGCGTTGGCCCCATAAATACCTATACGGGCAGTGTAACCGCAGAGGCAAAAGCCAGCGGTGTTTTAGCTTTAGTGAGTAGATCAGGTGGTGGGAGTTGTTTTTCTCTTGGTTATTGGAATTAGTATTGAGGAATTGAGGAAGACGCTTTACATAACAAATTGAATACCTTAT
>DOMD01000182.1 GCA_003510525.1 Candidatus Omnitrophota bacterium | reverse complement strand
TCAGGAAGAGATTTGGAATATAATAAAAAGTAACCAGTAACCAGTAGCCAGTAACCAGAGCAAAGAGATAAAATCTGGTTTCTGGCAACTGGCTTCTGGTTTCTCCCGAACGGAGCGAGGGGAAATGTATGTCATAATCGTCGGCTGTGGCCGGGTAGGTTCAGAACTAGCTAAACTTCTTTCCACTGAAGGCCATAATGTGGTGGTTATTGACCGCTCAGCCAAAAGCTTTGAGCGCCTGGGCCGGACCTTTAACGGAATGACCTTGGTGGGAAACGGTTTTGATGTCGAGCTTCTTAAACAAGCCGGAATAGCCCAGGCCGATGCCTTTTGCAGTGTAACTAACGGCGATAACAGTAATATCGTGGCCGCTCAGGTCGCCAAAAAGCTCTTTAAGGTACCCAAGGTCATTGCCCGGGTCTATGATCCCACCCGGGCGGATATCTATAAGTCTTTAGGCCTGGATGTCCTTAGCGGAACAATCCTTTTTGCCGCGATGATCCGGGATAAGATTATTGAGAGTAGATTCTCCAGCTATCTTATAGAAAGTAAGGATGTTGGAGTATTAGAGATTGAGACGGATGAGCATCTCACCGGTAAAACCGTTGAGGAAATAAATATACCGGGAGAGCTTCTGGTGGTGATGATCAAAGGGATTAAAGGGGTTATTTTGCCCGAAGCCAAGACTAAACTCCATAAAAATGATGTGGTTATGGCTGTAGTAAAAATAGATAAGTTAGATAAAGTCAGGAAGAGATTTGGAATATAAGAGACGCTGAACCACGCGCAACGATACGCGGAACCACGCATAACAGTATTGCGTAGTTCCGCGTGATATTCCGCGTAGTTCCGCGGTTTTTTAAATGTATATCATAATCGTCGGTGCCGGAAAAGTGGGAAAATTTCTAGCCCAGAAATTGCTGAGCGATAAGCATACCGTAGCCATTATCGAAAAGGAAAAAAGCGTCTGCGAGGAAATAGCCAAGGATCTTAATACCCTGGTGATTAACGGCGACGGATGCGACCCTAAATATCTGGAAGAGGCGGGAATCGCCCGGGCGGAGGTTTTGGCCAGCGTTACCGGTGAGGATGAAGACAACTTAGTGGTCTGCCAGTTGGCTAAGGAGAAATTTAAGGTTTCCCGCACCGTAGCCCGGGTCAACGACCCCAAGAATGAGCCGGTATTCTCTTGTCTGGGCGCGGATGTGCCCATTGACGCTACGGCTATCCTGGCCAAAATTATCGAAGAAGAGGTTTCTTTTGCCGACTTTGTGAACCTGATGAGTTTTAAGCGCGGCAAGCTGGCCATTGTCCGGGTGGACCTGCCGCCGGATTCTCCGGTAATCAATAAACAGCTCCAGGAACTGCAATTGCCGCCGGATTCGGTGCTGGTTTCAATTATCCGGGGCGATCAGGTGATTGTCCCTAAAGGAAACACCACTCTTTTAATCGGGGATGACCTTATCGCCCTGACCCTTTTGCAGAATGAACAGCAACTTCTAAATTACCTTATCGGTAAGCTATGAATTCCAAACCCGCATTGGAATTTTTCACTCCCATAATTCAGTCCAGCCTGGGAATCTTGATTGAGATTACCTACGGCCTCGCGATAATTTTAACTAATCTAGGAATTATCTATTTAGTCCTGATATTAAAATGGTCCTCAAGCCGAATTTAGAAGACCTTAGGGTAATAGGATATTATTTAGGTAAAATCATCATCGGCCTGGGGATGACTATGCTTATTCCTCTGGCCTCGGCCTTTATTTTCCGGGAGTTTAATCCGCTGTATGATTTTTTAATCAGTTTTTTGATTTGCCTGATTTCCGGCAATGCCCTGATTTTACTCTGTAAAACCGATAAGGATTTAAATTGGGTCGGGGGAATGGTGGTAGTGGCCCTGGCCTGGCTGACGGCGGCAGTCTTGGGAGCAGTCCCTTTTTATCTGAGCGGGCACTGGGTTTCCTTTCTGGATTGTATCTTTGATTCAATGAGCGGCTTTGCCACTACCGGGCTGGTTTTGGTCCAGGACCTTGACCATATTGCCAGGAGCGTCAATCTTTGGCGCCATCTGATTATGTTTATCGGCGGACAGGGCGTGGTAGTGGTAGCTCTATCATTTTTGGTGCGCGGCTCAGCCGGGGCCTTCAGGATGTATGTGGGCGAGGCCCGCGATGAAAAGGTGCTTCCCAATGTAGTGGAAACTGCCCGTTTTATCTGGTTAGTCAGCATAGTATATCTGATATTGGGCACAATTGTTCTGGCTATAGTCGGCAGATACGAAGGGATGTCCTGGGCAAATTCATTTTTTCACGGAGCCTGCGTATTTATGGCCGCTTTTGACACCGGAGGCTTTGCCCCTCAATCCCAGAATATCCTCTATTATCACAGCTTGGCTTACGAAGTTACTACTATTATAATTATGATTTTGGGTTCGCTTAATTTTAAATTGCATTATACCGTCTGGCTGCGGCGTAAAAAAGAAATAGTAACCAACATTGAGACCCGCACTTTCTTTATGACTATAATGTTAACCTTTTTTTTGACCGCCGTGGGTTTAGCCAAGTTAGGAGTTTATCCGGATGCCTTAGGCTTGTTCAGAAAAGGATTCTATCAATTGATTTCCGGGCATACCGGAACCGGTTATCAAACTATTTATGCCCGGCAGTTTATCCATGAATGGGGGGCCTTAGCCCTTTTCTCTTTGACTATAGCTATGGCCTTAGGCGGATGCGTGTGTTCAACTACCGGCGGGATAAAAATGCTCAGGATCGGCGTGGTTTTTAAGGCTTTGTATAATGATATCAAACGGGTGATGCTTCCTGAAGCCGGAGTCTTTGTTGAGAAGTATCATCATATCAAAGATGTGGTGATGGAGGAACATCAGGTGCGCTCGGCAGTCTTGATATTTTTATGTTACCTGGGGCTCTATGCCTTAGGGGGAGTTATCGGGATGTTTTTTGGTTATCCGGCCCTGGACTCTTTGTTTGAATCTACCTCAGCCGCGGCCAATGTGGGCTTGACCTGCGGGATAACCCAAGCCGCGATGCCCGCGCTCTTAAAGGTGGTCTATATCTTACAGATGTGGATAGGCAGGTTAGAGTTTATGTCGGTTTTTGTCCTGATCGGTTTTTTTGCGGCGTTTGTGCGGGGGAAATGAGAAAAATAGTTTATAGTTTATGGTTCATAGCTTATGGCATTTTTTTGCTATCCGTTGTTTGTTACGCTCAGACGACGGTTTCCTCGACTGAGTTGATTGAACGGGCCAAGGAATTAGATGGGCAGGAAGTCCTTTATGAGGGCGAGTTGATTGGCGAGGCAATGACCAGGGGTGAGTATTCCTGGCTTAACCTTAATGACGGACAAAATGCCATCGGGGTCTGGACCGGTAATAATTTTTTAAATTTAATTTCCTTTGCCGGAGATTATACCCATAAAGGAGACTGGCTTCAGGTAAGGGGTGTATTTAACCGGGCNNCGGAGAGGAAGGATAGTCAGGCACCAGGTAGTTCCTTTTAAGCCAAGGCAGGCTATAATTTTATCGGGAGTATTTTTATGTCTTTTGATTGGACGGCTATTGAGCAGGAAGCTCAAAAAGAAATAAACCGGGTCTCATCCGGCGAGGCTATTGAGGCTCTGCGGATAAAGTATCTGGGCCGGCAGGGTTTGCTGGCTGAGATTACCGGATCTATCTCTTCCCTTTCAGCCTCAGAGCGTCCGGAATTCGGAAAAAAAGCCAATTATCTCAAGAACAAACTTACCCAGCTTCTTGAGGAGAGGGTTTCTCAATTAAAAGAAAATGAATCCCAAGGCTTTGAGGCTTTTGACCTTACCTTGCCCGGTGAACCAATTCCTCAAACCGGGACTCTACATCCGATTACCCAGACCATTCAAGAGATAACCGCTATTTTTTCCAAAATGGGTTTCGTGGCCGTGGAAGGCCCGGAGGTGGAAAACGAATACAACAACTTCAGCGGTTTAAATATCCCCTTAGATCATCCCTCAAGAGACGCGTTTGATACCTTTTATATAAAGTCACCAAGTCACCAAGTCAC
>DOMD01000068.1:256-4214 GCA_003510525.1 Candidatus Omnitrophota bacterium | reverse complement strand
CTTATTTTTTATGCGCTTAGACAATTTTGCCAAAAATACCATCATTATGTTTGCCGCCTCCAGCATTTCTTCCTTTTTTAACCTGCTTTATCAGCTGACTATGCTTAGGTTGATGCCTAAAGATAAGTTCGCCTCCTTGAATTCTCTGATAGCGCTATTAGCTATTCTTGCGGTTCCCGCGGCGGCCTTTACCCCTATGGTTACCAAGCATGTTTCCGCTTATAATGCCCGAAAAAAGCTGGAGCACCTGAAGGCGGTCTGGCGAAAAATGGCCGTGGATACATTTTGTTTTAGCCTGATTGTATTTATTTTGATTGTTCTTTTGAGGAGGAATATCGCTTCATTTTTACATCTGGATTCCCTGGGAAGTATTACGATTTTGAGTCTGATATTCTTTCTTGTCTGCCTATCTTCGGTAGTAACCGGAGGCCTGCAGGGTTTAGAAAAATTCAAGTGGCTGGCCATAATCGGGGTTGTGGCCGGTTTTTCAAAACTGCTCTTTTCAGTTGCCCTGATAAAAAGCATAAGTGACGCGCTCTTAGCCGGTTTAACCGGTTTTCTTCTTTCCACGGCAATAGGTATAGTTTTTTGCCTGTGGCCGCTAAGATTTTTGATGAAGGGTGAGTCAAAAGAGAAAATAGAAATGAAACAGCTCTATGCTTACATTTTTCCGGTTTTAATAGTTTCTCTGTGTTTTACCCTGGTTACCAATATTGATTTGGTTTTGGTGAAACATTTCTTTTTAACTGAAGTTCAGGATTATTCGATTGCCCAGATGATCGGAAAAATTATACTTTTTTTGCCCGGGGTAATCTACGCGGTAATGTTTTCCCGGGTATCCGGCCTGCACGCGCTCAAAACAAACTCCCGGAAAATCTTAGAACGCAGCCTGCTTTATACCTTTGTTTTAAGTTTTTCGGCGGTGGCCGCGTATAATCTATTTCCTGAAGTAATATTCGGCCTANNCCACAACCATTTGGGTTTTAGGAATTATGCTGGCCGGCTCGGTTTTGATGTTTGGCTTAAATCTAAGGTCGGCATTATATCAAAAAGCCTAAAATGAAGTAATCACCCTTAGCTAAAAGGCGCGGCCGCCGCTGTAGCGGCGCGATTTATCGCGCCCCTAAAAGTATTTTCAAGTGAAGCAGTCATGTCCCGCCAAAGGCGTGGTACTAATAAGTATGAAGATAGAGCTTGAATCGTCCGTGTCGTGTAGCGGTGCGATTTATCGCACCTGTAAGGGGATTTTCGGATGAAAAATATTAAAGGAAAAATTTCAGTGATTATTCCGGCCTATAACGAGGCCGGTATTATAGAGGGAAGCCTTAACGAGACCATCCGGGTTTTTAATGATTTCGGCTGTAAATATGAGTTAATTGTAGTTGATGACGGAAGCAGTGATGATACCTTTAAAAGTGCCTTAAAGGTCTCAAGGCAACATTCAAACATAATCGTCAAACAGCTCAAAACTAACCGGGGCAAGGGCCGGGCGCTCAAGGTGGGTTTCCGGCAATGCTCCGGGGATTATGTGGTATTTTTGGACGCGGATATGGAACTGCATCCGGCGCAGTTACAGACCTTTTTTGATATTATGCGCTTAGATGAGGCGGATGTGGTCATCGGCTCTAAGCGCCATCCTAACTCCCGCCTGAATTATCCCCTGCAAAGAAAGATTATCAGCAGTGTCTATTTTTTTCTGATCAAGATATTTTTCGGCCTGCCCATCAGGGACACCCAGACCGGCTTGAAATTATTTAAGTATGAGGTATTACAAAGAGTTTTTCCCCGGATTCTGGTTAAGGCCTTTGGTTATGATCTGGAGATTTTAGTCAATGTGCACCAGCTGGGTTATCGCATTGCCGAGGCCCCGATTGTGCTGGATACCCAGCGCTACGGCAGGATTGGCATGGATTCCATCTGGATTACCTGGCAGGACACTATGGCTGTTTGGTATAGGGCTTATATCTTAAGATACTATGACCGTTTCGATTATCGTCGCCGTAAAAGGGGATAACCCCAATCTTAGGGAGTGTATTGAAAGCTGTCTGAGGCTGGATTATCCCGATTTTGAGATTTTAGTCCTGCCGGATAACGTGGTAACCCTGAATTATCCCAAAACCAGGGTTATTCCTACCGGCGAGGTAACTCCACCCATAAAGAGAGACCTGGCTTTAGCCCAGGCCAGGGGTGAGATAGTGGCCTTTCTGGACGATGACGCTTATCCGGCTGAAAGCTGGCTATCTATGGCGTTAAAACATTTTACTGACCCTGAAATTGCCGCGGTAGGCGGGCCGGCAGTTACCCCGGATTCCGATAGTCTTTTGCAAAAGGCCAGCGGCCGGGTATACAGCTCGTATCTGATGAGCGGACAATATGTCTACCGCTACTTACCCCGCCCGCGAAGATTTGTGGATGATTATCCGTCTTGCAATTTCCTGGTCCGCAAATCAATACTGCTTGAGCTGGGAGGTTTTAATACTAAGTTCTGGCCCGGCGAGGATACCTTCTTATGCCTGAAGATCGTCCGGGATTTAAAAAAGAAAATCATCTACGACCCGGAAGTTTTAGTCTATCATCATCGCCGCGGCCTGTTTAAGGGGCACCTGAAACAGATTGCCAATTATGCCTTACACCGGGGATATTTCGTAAAAAGATTCCCGGAAACTTCACGTAAGCTCACTTATTTTATCCCTTCTATTTTTCTCATCGGATTATTCATCGGACCGGCGCTTTCATCTCTTTCGCTTGTCTTTAAACTTAGCTATATTTCAACCGTAATCTTTTATTTAATACTTGTCTTTATCTCTAGCGTTAGCAAAGACTTTTTTTTGATTTTCCCGGTTTTTTGGGGTATAATATTTAGTCATATCGTATACGGAATTTACTTCATAAAAGGGCTGTTATCCTGGAGATTAATGGAAGAATAAAACGCAAAAGCGCGAAAGATGTTAAAAATATCTTGCACCGCAAAACCGCAAAGAATTTCCTTTATCTACTTCCGCGATTTTGTGGCGTCAAAAAGATTAATTTAAAATGAAGATTTTTATCGGATATCCGCCGTTAGACACCTCAAAAGGCGTTCCTTTGCTATCGCAAAACCGCCAATTTCAGTATTTTAAGAAACCGACCTATATTTATCCGGTGGTTCCGGCCCAGGCGGCTACTCTTTTAAAACAAGCCGGATATGAAGTGATCTGGAGAGACTGCATCGCCGAGGGTTGGGGTAAAGAACAGTTTTACCAGTTTATCGCCAAAGAAAAGCCCGACATCCTAGCCTTTGAAACTAAGACCCCGGTAGTCCAGGAGCATTGGCAAATAATAAATGAGTTGAAAAGCCTGTCAACTGTCAACTGTAAACTGTCAACTATTTTATTCGGCGACCATGTCACCGCTTTGCCCGAGGAATCGTTTCAAAACAGTCAGGTTGACTATGTGCTCACCGGAGGCGATTACGACTTTCTATTATTGAATCTATGCGCGATTTTAAGCGAATCAAGCCTGTCAACTGTCAACTGTCAACTNNTTAAAAACACCGGCAAATTTCAGCTCAACCACGATTTAGACAGCGTCCCCTTTATTGACCGGGATTTGACCAATTGGAAATTATACGCCTTTGAGAACGGAAATTACAAACGCACGCCCGGCACCTATATTATGTCGGCTCGAGACTGCTGGTGGGCCAAATGTACATTTTGCAGCTGGCCAACAATGTACGGAACNNGTATAACCGCAAGGTTAACTTTAACTGCAATATGCGCTTTGGAGCTTTATCCTCCGCGGAATACCGGATGATGAAAAAAGCCGGTTTTCGCCTTTTATTGTTCGGCATAGAATCGGCAAATCAAACCACCCTGGACCGGATTAATAAGAATGTGAAGGTGGAGGAGATCATTGCCTCTTGTAAGTCAGCCCGGGAAAGCGGCCTGTATCCTCATATTACCATTATGTTCGGCTATCC
>DOMD01000068.1:0-248 GCA_003510525.1 Candidatus Omnitrophota bacterium | reverse complement strand
AAAACCTTGGACTGGCGGGAATATGATATGAAAAAGCCGGTAATGAGTAATCCGATAGAAGATGAGAAGGTTATGCAGTTAGTGCGCTCGCTCTACGGAGTTGCCTTTAATCCGGAATTTATTTATAACCGCTTAAGGTCTATATCCAGCCTGGACGACGCGGACTATTTCCTGCGCGCCATTCCCAGGGTCCTGGGCCATATCTTTGACTTTAGGCATAGATCTAAACACCCCCGAGGTGCAGTTTT
>DOMD01000117.1 GCA_003510525.1 Candidatus Omnitrophota bacterium | reverse complement strand
GGCAGCGTAGCAAGTATTTCTTCAGGATACCCTACCTTTAAAGCAAAAACTTTTCCCACTGGAAAGTTAAAGGACAAGGTTGGTTCTTTTGCCACTCTGCTATATTTTCCTTTCACAGCCTCCTTTATCTCATCCTGAGTCATTTCATTTAATAATTTCTTATTCATTTTCTAACACCTCCATATCTCATTTTAATCCACATTTTCTTAAAATCCAGATCATCGGGCACCAATTAGTGAATGCGGATTGTAAGAGATTAAATCCAACAAACGCTGTAAGCCATAGCCACTTTGGGCTGACAAAATAAGCTAATAGGAGACTCGTCAAAACGAAAAATCCCGCGATTCCTCTTAAGGCTCTCTCTAACATCATCTCTATCACCTCCCTGCCTGNNCACCGAGAAGATTATCGGTAAAATTATAACTAACCTCGGGAGTTATTAAGAAATCTTCTTCGTCCGGACTATAAAAGGTAAATAATGAAAGCTTCAGCGTCTGATATTTAAGTAATTTTGTAAGCCTCAAAGTAGCGTATTGATGGAGCTGTTTTCTTTTAGCAAATGCGGAAGGCAGAGTATCTTCATACCGGCTGTATTCATGCGTCAGTTCACCATAGTATTGGATTCCAACAGTAAAATCCTCAGGGAACGCCTTCTGATATCCAATAAGAAAGCGTGATTGCGAATTATTAATACCTGGATCTCTTCCGCTCCTATCATCCAAAGAATCATAATAGCCGTATTCAGTGCTTACTACACCACCTAAGGCGCTTCGTTGAGCGCTTAAGCCATAGACGGCTAATTCCGGATAGAAGGATGAAATGGTAGCGGGTGAATTAAAATTATCAGCCTTCATAGCCGGCGATCTGAAAAAGCCCTTATAGGCATAGGCCGAAACATCAAAATCTCCGATATAGCGGTAAAGTCTTAAAGCATATTCCGTGTTCCCAAAATTTTTAAACGCGGAATCCGTANNCAAATTTTTAAATGCGGGATCCGGTTTCTCATGCTCTCTATTTGGTATGTTCGGGTATGGGTCGAAAAAATGAAACCTGCCTACTGAAGGAAGGTCGTCCGGCTCGAAAAACGGCATAACCACCGCCTCAGCAGAAACAATATCAGAATAAATATCCAGCTTTAAGCTGTCCGCTCCTATTTTTAAGTATTCTAACGGCCTTCCCGAGTAAAACGCCTCCCAGTCCTTAGGAAAGACGTCATTTATAAAAAGAAGGTCCCCTACACCCCATGTATATATTTGCCTGCCCGCCCGGAAACTGAATTTGTCATCCCTAAAATCGAGATATCCTTCCCGAAAATCAAAGGCCCAATTTTCTCCTACCCAATCATGATAAAAGTCGGATTTTATAAATATCCCTATTTTACTTTTTTGCGGATAGAATGACCCCTTAAGTTGCGCTCTTTCTTCTCCCAAAATTAGGTTTCCCTGCTTTGCCCCTTGCGGGTTATCATCATTAACTCTTACTGAATAATTTGTCTGTAAGAAACCCTGCAGGGATAATTCGGAAGCATTAGCCATGGGAATAAAAATAAAGGCGGCGGCTATGAACGGTAATATTTTTATCTTATCCATTCCAAAGGCGGTTTTCTCAAATATCTCTCTGAAAAAGTATCATCTTGTAACCCTAAATTGTATTCCACCTCTTGAAAGGTTACTTCGGTGCGATGACCGGTCTTGATATTCCTCATCAGTCTTTTGGTTATGGTAGGAAAACCGTTTACATCTTTAATCTCTACTGCCTCAAACTGACGATAGAGCTCATTCTGTCTATCATAGAATTCTTCCCTTAAAGGCAGAAAATTTGTTTCATCAATCCAGGAAATTCTTTTTATGTANNCAGAAGGCTCTTTAGGGATACTCTCAATAACAAAACAACTTTTCTCACCCAATTTTTCTTTCCTTAATAAAGTGTGCCTGTCTTCGTCTGGTTTCCTACCAGAAACATCTTCATAGGTAAAATCGCTGCCTACGAAGCTGGAGTATTTATCATTGGCAGCGATTCTTTTTACCAGATTAATCGCGGGAATGAAAAGCCATCGGTCATCGTCTTTATCCGGGTATTTATAAACCATAAAAGTGGTATCCTTTACATCGGCAGGTTTATGAAAGTACATAAAATATTTCTGATTTCCTCCTTCTTCGTAATCCTTTTTTAACAGGGTAAGCTCTCTTATCCTTTTCTGACCATCCTTGTTTATAAGCTCCATCAACACTTTTGCCCGCGTATCGGAGCCGGCGTAATAAAAAGCGAGCCTTGATTTGGCGATAATATCAGCGGCGGATAACTCACTTTGGGCAAATGACAGCTTCTGGTTAGAACCAGCGGAAAAAAATAGACTGACTACAAAAAGTATTTTAATCACTTTCATTTTAAATCCTCCCTTTGAACAAAGATTTACCCCATAACTTCATAATCGCTGGCAGCAAAATTAAGGTAGCTAAGGTGCTAAATAACATTAAAATGGCAAAGAATGTCCCTACGGTTGCGTATGGCGTCAGCGTTGAGGTTATTAAAGGCAAAAATCCTAA
>DOMD01000213.1 GCA_003510525.1 Candidatus Omnitrophota bacterium | reverse complement strand
CGGTAAACACCCGGACCAATAGCGTTCTAACCAGCCCGATAACAATGGAAAAAGGCCTGCTTAATATTAAGTCCGATGATGCCCAGGCCGCGGGCAGTAGCTTAGTCAAAAGGCTTGAATTAAAGAAACCCTCAGTACTTTCATTATTAGATATTGACCTCAGAAGCCTTAAGGCCCCAGAAGTCTCATCAAACATTAATAATAAAGGCCCGCCCCGGCTTACCTTGAAAGCATTCAGTCTTATCTTTAATGGCATCAGCCGCTCGCTGTCAATATTAATTATCCTGCCTGATTTTATTTCCGCGGCATATTGGACCGCTGTTAGACGGATACCGTCCCTTCGTGCTTTACCCGCCGCTTATTGTATTTTTCTCTCCCCCCAAAGCCCGCGCGGAGAAGAAAATAAAAGCCTTTTCAATTCCCTGTTAACCGAGATTACTCCACGGCAGTTGGAGGCGTTCGCGCT
Organism: Candidatus Omnitrophota bacterium; assembly: GCA_003510525.1. Lineage (GTDB taxonomy): Bacteria > Omnitrophota > Gorgyraeia > Gygaellales > UBA12090 > UBA12090. The sequence goes on along the minus strand of DOMD01000213.1, from coordinate 4,054 downwards.
TATAGGGACAGTAACCTCGTCAGCTATTCTAGATACAGTAGATATTTTATATTTCGCGGGGCTATGCGCGGGGATATTTTTTATGTCTTTTGGTTTGTTTTTTAACAAGAGGCTTATGAAATCTATTTTTGCTCAAGAGTCTGATCTTATCAAAGGAATAAATGCGAATGCGAAAAGGCTTAATCAATGCAAAATGATTGATTATCAATCTTCCCGCACTTTAGAGGATATTAAAGAAAACATAAGAGAGAATATAGAAAAAATCAAGAGATGGCAAAGAGAAGTATATACGGTTGATCAGCACGTTGGCTGGAAAGATACAATAGAAGAGCCGCCTTTTTTGTCGGGGAAATCTTTAAACCCGAAGATTATTCCAGAGCCACATCTGTTCAGCATGGTTGGAGATAAAGAGCCTTGGCATGTGAGGATATTACCGGAAGCTATCTTTATTTCTGGTTTAGCCGTTTTATATATTCCATTTGCATTGTTATGGAATTTGCTTATTAGTGTTTATCCAATGGGATATGCGATAGGTATGTTATTTTTCGCGGGTATTGCCAGCGGCGGCGGGTTTATCTTAGGCAATTGGTCTGCCAAGAAGTTGGATAAGCATACCAGCGTAAAACCGGACGCCGATAAAAGTTCAGATAATCTTACTGATAGAGAAAAAGGAAATGATAAAAACTCTAATCTTGGTAGCAGTCCGCTGGAAAAGGCGCAAGATGGCCACCGTCCCTGTTTTTCCTTAGGCGTGGACAGGCAGATTAATATTGAGATGCCCAAGCTCTTCAACCGGCAGCCGCAGGCTGACATCGAGAATCTCAATTCCGTAAAGTTTTCCGTTTTTATCCACTATAAATCGGGGGACACAATACTTAATTCGAATGGCTCAGGCTCAAGAAGCCTAGAGCGGAGATTTGGCAGGGAGAAAATCTTGCTCGTTTACTTACTAGAAGTAATCATAGTAGAAACAGTGAAAGCTTTTGTTAAGAATGTCCTTCTAAAGAAGTTTAGGGTTGAGCCGGACAATGACAAAAATGGAGTCCCCATAAGCTCTTCGCTTAAGGCAGAAGAAGTAGAATCGTTATTGCTTGTTTTTCCAACATTAATGGAATTAGGGAGGAGGGCGGGAAAGGTTTCCTATAATAGTCCTAATGCTTTCTTAAGAAGTTTATCTAATTCTTTTTGGATAGCAGGAACTGCGCGGCCTAATCTCCTTAAGATAAGCGATGTATGGAGTGTAAGCATTTTATTCATCTTAAATATAGATTCCTTCTTAAGGCCAGTTGAAGAGAAATTAGGGTGGCTTGGGCTAAGCAGAAATTCGGTATTTTTTAGAGGATTAGAAACTACAGAAGAAATGAACGCGATGCTTACATCTTCTTCTTGGGGATCGGCGGAAATTATGACTGCGGGGCGAACTTTAGAACTACTAAGATCGGTAAATGGAAAAGGCACAAGTATGATATCGCCGCGTTTAAGAGCCATAGAATCAGATTTCTTCTCCGTCAGAGGGAAAGTAGATATCTTCTTCAGAACTGTTCAGGAACTGGAGGCTTTTAGACTCTTCGGCAAGTTTGCTGATAAGCGTACTGGAGAGGTCATCATTGGGAATAGTGATAGTAATGAGTACCTTTTGATGTTCAGGCAGCTTAAGATCTTTAATAGGCCTAAGATTCCCGTGTTCGTAAATGGCTTGTATCAATTGGGTCATTTTAGCTCACCTCAAAAGAAATTTACCATATTTCTATTGGAACGTCAAGGTCTTTTTCCGACTTTGTTATTGAGTGATAATAATATGTTTCCACTTGCTGGAAAGGGAGAGAATAATTCTGGCCATAATCCTATAAGAATAATAAAAAATACCCTGGGATTATCCGAAGATGATAATCCGACTAAGCCGCAGGTCATGGCCTTAAAAGAGGGTATCTATCCTTATTCAAAGGTAAGATTGGCCTTGATAAAATCAATCAATGAAAAACGAGCGCAGGCAATTGAGAATTTAGCTCTGGATGATGAAGAGGAGAATGATATTGACGAATATCCGCGAAAGTCAGAAAGAAGCGAAAGGGATAGGGATAGGGATAGGGATAATTGGAAGGATACGTATATAAAAGAATATTTCGGCTCCTCCAGCCCGATAAATGAAAATGACTCTGACCCCTTTATTTTGGAGGATGAGTTAAGGTCAGCCGATAAGATAAGGGATGGGATAGCGGGAATATTCGAGAAATATAAGGTTGGTTTTGGCCGGGTGAACACGGTTTATGAAGCGGCAAGGTCCGCGTATGCTGCCGTTCAAAATAGCGAGTTCGGAAAGACCTACAGGTCCCGGCAGATCAGGGGATACAGGGATAACTACATAAAAAATAAGAAACTGCTGAATAATTTTTACGTAAGCTACAAATTTCTCGCCCCCGAGGAAGCCGAAAGTATTATTAATGGTTCCTTATCTGATGAAAAGGAGCTTTTCGCGCTTTTGGTGAAGAGGAACGGTTTTTCGCTTCGCTGGTCTGTTTCCTCCTCACTCATGAACATAAAAGTTGCCCGTGGAATTCTTCAAAAACCTGAAAAAATTAGAAATGACATAATTGTGCTACAGCAAGCTTTAAGAAAACAGAATAAAGGCGGCNNTGAATAATGAAGAATTATCGCGCGGAAGGGATAAGAAGATTAAAGAAGCAGGCCATATCCTTTTGGAAGGGGTTATTCCCTCAGGAGGAATGATTAGGGTGTTGGGAAAGGATCTCGCCTTCAGGGGTTATGAAAATGCGCGCTATCAGATGGAGATCAAAGAAGGAATCATTTTAAGGATATTTTTCCTCAAAGACTATTCGGCCGCGCAGTTTTTTCTAGTCTGGAGCAAATCGCAAGGTACATATATTGACTTTTTTCTCCACACTATCTTCATTGAGCAATTTAACCAGCTCAACGAAGATAATCAAATCCATTATTGCCCTTTAGACGGGAAAGGATGGCTTTACTTGGCAAAAAGGTATTGGATGAAATTTACCGGTAGTTTCATTTATGGGATTGCGGATGTTGTTGATATCCGTAATCCTTCTAAGAAGAAGGCTTTTGTCTCTGGAGCGGCAGCAGTAAATCAAAAAGGACAAAGTTTCCCGAAAACCCTATCCTGTATTTATCAGATTCCCCAAAACAGCATTGCCAAGTCTTTTGAGAAAGGAGATTTGTATGATGTGTTTGATACTAAAGTGTATTCCGCGAAAATTAGAAGAAATTTGAGCTCGTATATTATCAGTGGATACAAGATAGAAGACATTGGGGGGAGGCCGATGATATTCGTGTGTAATTATAGGAAATGTATGGGATATTTCCCTAAAGCTGAAATAGAAATTAAAAACATAGATGGAGAATTCCGTTTTATAAAGTTTGTTAAAAATGAGGATGGGCTCCCTATATTGGATAAAAGCAACAACAGCCTAATCATAGACCTTAGGGAAAATACAAGGAAACAGATAAAAGAGAAGTGCAGTGATGAGTTTGCAGGGCAAATCTTAGGGGTAAAAAGGACTGAGGATAAAATAGCTGAGGAAGCGAGAAAACTTGCCGCGAGAGGGGAAGACTTAAGGTTGAAATCAATAAAGAAGAATCATAGCGCTTTATATTGCGCGATTAAAAGAAAAGTCAGGGGCGGCTGGAATAAATTCTTAGAAGACGTAGTATTTAATTATGGGGATATTGTCCAGGAATTTATAAAATCACGCGAATTGTCCGCTATGGGATTAAATAAAAGAATATATAAAGCTCCCGCCAGAGATAGATACCTTAGGCAGATAGCTGAAAGAAAAACAATAAGAGACACTTTGACTAATAATGCCAAAGAGGCTGATATAAGCGTAAGCAGTGCTCATAGGTTTTTGTTGGAGATTAAGGAATATGCCTCCAGCCAGGGAAAATCAGTGGATATAGAACCCAAGGTCGGCAGGCCGCCGGTATTAGGGTTGTTAGAGGAGTGGGCGCGAAGAAGGAACAAGAGAAAGCAGAAGAAAATATGGTCTTTGCCGGGGATTGCGGAGGATGCCGGAGTAGG
>DOMD01000037.1:299-3939 GCA_003510525.1 Candidatus Omnitrophota bacterium | reverse complement strand
CCGACTCTTCCGGGTGAAACCCTAAATGTCCCGGTGAATGACTTCTGGCGTAATCAGATAAAGATAATCCATTCCTACGGCTCCGGGCCGCGGGATAACGCGATGGCCCTGGAATTACTTAAAGCCAAAAGAGTCAAGGTGAACAGGCTGATTACCCATCGTATGAAGTTAGGGCAAATAGGCGAAGGCTTCAGGATTATGGCCGNNGGGACGGTTCTTTATATGGAGTTACCTCTATTTAAGAACCGTCCCTGTTACATTATGAATAAGATAAAAAAAAGCCTTAAGGCTTCCTTCTGGGACGGGATATTCGCCTTTATGATGGTGGGCTTTACCCAGGATTATGTCGCTCCTTACGCGTTAGCTCTTAAGGCCACGGTTAAAGAGATAGGCTTATTGAGCTCGCTTCCCAATCTTTGCGCTTCTTTTGTCCAGCTTAAAAGCGCGGACCTGGTGGATAAGCTTTTAAGCCGTAAGCGGATAATCTTAATCTCGGTATATCTGCAGGCCTTAAGCGCCTTACCCTTATTGCTTATTCCTTATTTATTTAAAAGCAATCAAGCCCTGTGGCTGATTTTTTTCGCCATGCTTTTTACCGCTTCCGGCGCTTTAAGCCAGGGGCCTTGGGCCTCGCTGATGAGCGAGTATATTCCTTCAACTAAACGGGGGAGGTATTTCGGCTGGCGCAATAGAATTTTAAACCTGGTAGCCGTAGTTTGTTCCTTATGCGCCGGATTGATTCTGCAGATATACAAACATAAAGTCTTATTCGGTTTCTGGATAATTCTTACCTTAGCCCTCTTCAGCAGATTTATCTCCTGGTATTTCCTTACCCTGATGTATGAGCCTAAATTTTATCATCACGCGGAAAATAAGTTTACTTTCTTAGACTTTATCAGCCGGGCCAGGCAGAGTAATTTCGTCAAGTTTGTCTTTTTTGTGGCATGTTTTAACTTTTCAGTAAATCTGGCCTCGCCGTTTTTCGCCGTATTCATGCTCCGGGACCTTAAATTCGCCTATTTTACTTATACTATAGTGATGATCCCGGTGATATTAACCACCCTGATGTTTATCAACCGCTGGGGAAAGCTCTCGGACCATATCGGCAATATCAAGGTTTTAAAATTTACCGCTTTTATCATCGCCAGCCTGCCTTTATTCTGGGTACTTGGCCATCATCCCATCTATTTGATTCTTGTCCAGGCCCTGGGAGGATTCGCCTGGAGCGGTTTTAATCTTTGCGCGGTGAACTTTATCTTTGACAGCGTCAGTTCTCCCAAGCGCACCCGTTGCCACTCTTACTTTAACGTCATTAACGGATTAGGCATAAGTTTGGGCGCGCTCTCAGGCGGGTATCTGGCTGCTCACCTGCCGGCGCTTTTTGGATATCAGCTTATTTTCTTATTTGCCGTATCGGCTGTTTTTCGCTTTCTTGTGATGGGTATGTTTATCTCTAAGATAAAAGAGGTGCGTCCGCAAGTAAAGATGATGGGCCCAGGCGGAATTTTGAAAGAAATGGTATTGCAATGAAAGATATCAGGGATTATTCTTTGGATGAGTTCGACGCGATATTCAAAGTCTGGGGCGAGACTGCCTATCGGGCAAAGCAGGCCTTTTCCTGGCTGTATCAGAAAAGGGTTGATTCTTTTGATTTGATGAGCAACCTTTCCCTGGAATTAAGAGAAAAGCTGAAAGATAATTTTTCCTTAGATAGATTAAAATTAGAGAAGCTTCAGGAATCAGGTGACACAACCAAAAAATTCCTTTTTGCTTTAGAGGACGGCAATCTTATTGAATCCGTGCTTATTCCGGTTAAGGGGCGTCTGACTGCCTGCCTTTCCTCGCAGGCCGGTTGTCCATTCTCCTGTGGTTTCTGCGCCAGCGGCATAGCTGGATTTAAAAGAAACCTTGAAGTCAGCGAAATAATCGGCCAGCTTTTAGAAATATATTACACGTTAAAGGATTCAGCGGTTACCAATGTCGTCTTTATGGGAACAGGCGAGCCTTTGGATAATTATGAGAATGTCTTAAAGGCGATCAGGATAATTAATGCTTCGCAAGGTCTTAATATCGGGGCGCGCCGGATAACCATTTCTACCTGCGGGATAATTCCGGGGATTAAAAGGCTTGCCTCCGAGGGCTTGCAGATAGAGCTATCGGTGTCTTTACATGCCGCGGATGAGAAGACGCGCACCCGGCTTATGCCGGTAAATAAAAAATATCCTTTAAGGGATTTAATTTCCGCCTGCAAGGATTATGCCGTCTTGACCAAGCGTCAGGTAACCTTTGAGTATGTCTTGATTAAGGATCTAAACTGTTCAAAGGAGGCAGGGGATAATTTAGTCAGGCTGTTAAGAGGCTGGGAATGTAAGGTCAATCTTTTGGTCTATAATCCGGTAAGGGAATTTCCCTATCAGCCGCCAGAGGAGAGAGAGGTTGAGTTTTTTGTATGGTTATTGCGGAAAAAAGGAATCGTAGTTACCTTGAGAAAATCGCGGGGAAAAGACATAGACGGCGCCTGCGGCCAGTTGAGAAATAGATCTTTATAGCAAACCAAAAAATCCACATATTGGGTTTGGAGATAAAAAAGAGAAGGCTGACCAGCAAGCCTTCTCTTTTTTATCCGAGTTTAAGGAGCGTCCGGAAAATCTCCGGGGGCATCTTCAGGAATATCTCCCGGAGGAGGAGGGGGATTGGGCGCGTCTGTATCTTGCGGTCCGCCCGGCCTGTGGCCGTATTTCTGTAGCTTTTTCATAAGATTTAAATGGTTTTTTTGAGCTTGGGAGATAATATCCTTAAATTTCTCCTGTTGCTGGGGAGTGAGTATCTCCATAATCTTAGTATGGCTTTCATCGCGGATAGCCTTTAGGTCTTCCCGGGATTTCTCGCCTGTCAAGCTGATCTTTTTACGCGCTTCATCCAGTATCTGTTTTACTCTTTCTTTCTGTTCCGGATTCAAATTCAGTTCTTCAGAAACGCGTTTGAAAATGTCTTGAGGTTTCCGCGCTTTGCGTTCTTCTCGTTGTTTTTCGAATGGCAGTTCAGGCCTCCCAAGCGTTAACTGCTTTATGGTATTTCCCCGCTCTATGGCCACCCCTGCCACAAGTCCCAGAACTATGGATGCTACCGAAAGAATTACCGCGTATACAACTGTCTTTTTCATTTTTTCTCCTCCTAATGAATAGACACTTTATGGAATCGCCGCTTTGCGGCAGGTGAACAAACATAAAGTGTAGGCCGTAAGNNTCTTTTTCATTTTTTCTCCTCCTGGTTAATACAACAATAATCCTGGCTCTGATTGCTGGCCGGCGTCGTCAATAAGAGCTAAGACATTGCTGTTTTGGTTGGTAAATAGATATTCGTCAACGGGATTAGTGTAACTATTTCGGTTTAAATTTAAGAAAATAATTATCAAAATACTGGCTAAGATCGGAACCGGAATGAGTTTTCTGCTCCACCTGCCGAAATCAAAGACAAAACTCTCAGACAGATTTTCCGTCTTTTCTTCCTGCCGGATGCGGTCTTTAAGCCTGCTCCAGAAGAATTCCGGTTCAGAAGTAATCTTGTTTTTGACAATATTCTGCCTTAGAGAATTAAGAAGATTCATCTCTTGACCGCAGGTTGGGCAGGACAGGATATG
>DOMD01000037.1:0-227 GCA_003510525.1 Candidatus Omnitrophota bacterium | reverse complement strand
TTCTAAAATCAAAAGGTATTTCCTTGAGCGCGCCTTGCATCAGTTCTTGAGTGAGGAGGTCGGGGTTGTTTTCTTTAGCCCGGATATTTTCGCAGTCGGTTTCCTCTAAGGATTCAGCTTTATGCTTATGGCCGCGCAGGAAATCATACGCGGTGTTGACCGTGATTCGGTAAAGCCAGCTGGAAAATTTGGCCTGGGCATTAAAGGTGCCTAAGCTACGATAGATT
>DOMD01000147.1 GCA_003510525.1 Candidatus Omnitrophota bacterium | reverse complement strand
GAATTAGAGAATCTCGCCCGCGGCCTGGGTATCTTAGAGCGCGTGCGTTTTGTCCCGGCGGTCGCCGACACCTGGGAGGCGCTCTCGGTAATGGATGTCTTTGTGATGCCCTCTTTGCAGGAAGGATTGGGTCTATCTATAATGGAGGCGATGCTTTCCGGACTGGCGGTAATCGCTTCTTCAGTCGGAGGCATACCGTCTTTGATTAAAGACGGACACACCGGAATCTTAGTTGAGCCTAAAGACGCCGAGGCTTTAGCTAAGGCGATAATCAGTCTGTTGAGGGACAATAAAAAGGCATCCGAATTAGGCAAAAATGCCCGGGAATTGATTGTAAAAGAATTTTCTTTAGAGAGAATGGTTCAGGAAACAGAAGAGGTTTACCGGCTATGCCTAAGATAATAAAATTCGGGTTAGTGTTTTTTCTTTTTTCTTTCTTTAGTTTTTTAATCTGGCTAAGCACAGTGCTTAGCCATTATACCGCGCCTGTTCTGATGTATCATTANNGCAGATGCGTTTTTTAAGAGAGCGTAAATACAATATTGTTTCTCTGGAGGAGCTAACCGATTTGATAAAGAATAAAAAAAAGATACCTTCCGGGACTGTAGCCATCACCTTTGACGATGGTTATTTGGATAATTATACTCACGCCTATCCGGTGCTGAAGAAATACAATATCCCGGCAACTATTTTCGTGGTAATTAACCGGATAGGCAGGCATTTAGGAAATGACGATTATATGTCCTGGAACCAGATAAGAGAGCTTTCCGAAAGCGGCCTGATTACTATCGGAAGCCATAGTATGAATCATCCTAACTTAAGCGAGATTAATTCAGAAGAGCAATTAAAAGAGGAAGTCTTTGAGTCAAAAAAAATATTGGAAAAGGAATTGAATCAAGAGGTTAAATTCTTCAGTTATCCTTTTGGCGGCCGGAGCCTTGAGGCGCGCCGGATGGTGTCTTTATCCGGCTATAAGGCAGCCGTGGGGACAAATTTTCCTAAAGGCTCTCCTGGCGATGACCTCTATGCCTTAAAGAGACTGCGTATTTCCGAAAACTGCCGAAATATGTTTATCTTCTGGGTAGAGACATCCGGTTTTTATACCCATATCAAAGAGCAGAGAGACGACTATTAAATGAGTAGGGGCGAACCTGCGTGTTTGCCCGAATAATGACTATGAGAAAAAAGACGACAGAGTCAAATAGACCTATTGGAAAGATGACCAGAATTGATGATTTTCTGCCGCCGCCGGAGGAGTTAGCCGTTCCTCAAGAAACTGTAAAGGTTACGATAGCTCTTAGCAAATCAAGCATAGGTTTTTTTAAGCATCAAGCCAAACAACACCACACAAAATATCAAAAGATGATACGACAGTTGGTGGATAGGTATGCTATGGAATATTCACGGGCATAACATAAGAGTAAACACAAGCTAAAGCCAAATCCCGGTTCACCACACGTGCTAAGACATATCGCAGGGACAAGGCTTCTCGCGGGTTAGAGGATCGTTCCTGTCGGTAAGGAACCGAATAGCTAAAGCCAAGGAATTCCAATCCAGGGGAGATATTAAACGAGGTGAGTAATGAGAAAAGAAGTTTTAGATAACGAATTGGCTAAAATAGAAAAGATTAGCAAAGAATTTGGCGTGAAAAAAGTATTTTTGTTTGGTTCGTGTCTCGAAAGCGTTGAGACGGCTAATGATATTGATATAGCAGTAGAGGGAATTAAGGCCAAGGACTTTTTTAAATATTATGGAAGAATCTCTATGGCTACAGATAATGAAGTTGACTTAGTTGATTTGGATGATATAAGAGAGCATTTCCAGAAAAGAATTTTATCTAAAGGGAGGATTATATATGAAAGAGCAGTATAAAGAACTTAAGGAAGATGTGCTGGATGAGCAAAAGGCGATTGATGAAACGATAGAAAGGCTTCTTGAAATCAAAGATAACTTTCACCCTCAAAGGCCAGAAGGCCATGGTTTGGTTCCCAATAAGCCGGAGGGCGATGGTTGGGCTTCCGATAGCCCAAGCCATAGCCAAAGCCAGAGGCAGGATTATCTTACTGAGCCGGCAATGGGAACATATCTAATGAATTTTTACAATGGAATAGAGAATATTTTAAAACGCATAAGCAAAGAGTATTATTTGATTATACCTAAGGGAAATAGCTGGCACAAAGAGCTTCTCGTCTTATCGTATAGCGCTTCTGAGGGCAAAATCGCTATTTTCGACCAAGGAATAGTAGAAAGAATAGTTCCATATAAGAACTTTAGGCATAGATTTGTAAGCGGATATGGTTTCCAGTTAAAAGGGGAGAAGATGCTGGAGTTGATAAATGATGTTGGGCCTTTATGGGGTGATGTGAAAAAGGCTATTTCAGGATTTTTCGATAGATTGTAAGGGATAAGAAACACCTGGAAGAGGCGGCAGAGATGCTGACACAGAGGTAATTTAATCTTTACAGGGAAATTTCAGAGAAAAAAAGAGGTTTGCACAGTAACTGTTAGAGGTAAAGATAAAATAAAATCATAACAAATTGCTGAGCTTTAATGCTACCCCCAACGCCGCGAAAGTGCTACTTTTGCGACGTTGGGGGTGGGGAGGGTTG
>DOMD01000202.1 GCA_003510525.1 Candidatus Omnitrophota bacterium | reverse complement strand
TAACCAACAGAAATAATCGCGTCCAGATTGAAGTATTCGACGTTACGCTCAACATAGCGTCCGCCTTCATTTTGAACTGTTGCAAAAAATGCAACAGTTGAACGTTTATTTAATTCCTTTTCCTTGAATATATTATTCAAATGTCTAGAGATAACGGATTTGTCCCGCTCAAACAGGCTTGTCATCTGCTTAAGACTTAACCAAGCGGTATCCTTGACTAACCGTACTTCCAATCTGTTTTTGTATAAAACAACCTGCCCTTTGGAATCTTCTATTTTTATTAGCTTTTTAGGCGTCATTCTCTTACCCCGTAAGTTGATAATTTTTTATCCCTTGCTCTTTCTTTTAATCCCTCGAAGGGCTAAAAACTTACCTATATGATACTGCTGAATTTTATTCGGCTTGGTCTTGCCGTTAAACCACCGGCTGACTGTTGAAAAAGCAACTTTTAAATCTTTTGCCAGTTCAACTTGCGTAATCCTGTTTTCCAGCCGGTATAACTCTAATTGTTTAATCATATCCATTTGACCTTACCCCCATGCTTATATCTCAGGATTGATTTTCGTGAATTATTCTAATCTGCTTTGCACAGATTGCATTATATAGCTAAAAAAGGGCAAAAAGCAAGAAAAATTTTTGAGGAAGCTTATCAGCGCGAAATAGGCTGGGTTATTCCAAGGCAGATCTCGAGTACGCCCTGCGTTACCCGTCACAAACAGAGAAACCCCTTCGACTGAAGGGGTTTCTCTGTTTTATTCAAATTATAAACCTGGATTTTGTTAGCGCTGACGCGCGGAATCCGGGTTTATTCTTCTACATAGGCCTTGATTATTTTTTGCTCGGCTGCCGGCTTATCGGATGCGCCGACCTGGCAATTCTCTATTTTCTCAACCACATCATAGCCTTCAACCACCTCGCCGAATATGGTGTGTTTCATATTTAACCAGGGAGTAGGAACCGTGGTAATGAAAAACTGGCTTCCGTTAGTGCCCGGCCCGGCATTGGCCATGGCCAAAATGCCTTTGCGGTCAAACTTTACACTGGCGGATACTTCATCTTCAAACGGCTTTCCCCAGAGAGACTCTCCCCCCATTCCGGTGCCGGTGGGGTCTCCGCCCTGAATCATAAAATCCTTAATCACCCGGTGAAAAATTATCCCGTTATAATAGCCCTTTTTTACCAGCCCCAGAAAATTCTCCACTGTCTTGGGGGCTGTTTCAGGAAACAGCTTTACCGTTATCTTTCCTTGATTAGTCTCTAAAACCACCTTCGCCTCGCCTGCCATAGCCGCTCCTCCTATTAAGAAAGTAGATAAAAACCACACCCCTAACCACATCCTCATTATCCGTCCCATGCTCAACCCTCCCTTATTTCTACCCTTTTGTCCCTTGACCTTTCTCCCTGGATTATCAAAACCTGGGATTCGCGGACTCCGCAATATTGCGCCAAGGCCTTAATTACGGCCTTATTCGCCTTATTGTCCTCGGGCGCGGCGCTTACATACACCTTTAAACACCCCGGGGCTGTTTCCTCAACGCGCTTGAATTTTGCCTTTGTTGTAACCCGGACATTGATAATCACTCAATTCCGATTGTTTCGGACTTCGCGGCGGATGAAGAAATCAGCTTATCCTGAAATTTGCTTAATCTCTTATCGGCATCATCGTATTTCTGGGAAGAGCCTCTGATGTGATTTCCTAACAGCCGAAAATCCTCGGCGAACTTAGACAGCTCTTGCTGAAGGCGGCCCAGATTAGACAAAATTTCCTTGGCATTACGCTCNNACCTTTTTACTCAAGGCATAGCTAAGCAGTTCCTGCCTTATGGTTGCCTCGTAATAAACATTTTCAGCCGGAATATACATTAAGGCGAAATCAAAGGTTCCTTCGTCGGTAAGGATATACTTGTTGGATATCTCGTTAATTCTATTCTTGACATCGGTAATGAATTTCTTGGAATACGCGCTCTTGGCATCGTCGCCTTCAGCCTGTAAATAAGCCTGAAAGTTCTCCAAGGGAAACTTGGCGTCTATGGGGACGATGTTACCACCTAAACGTATCACCGCGTCCACAGTCTCGCCGGTTTTAAAACGGTACTGCAGGTCATAATGGCCCTTAGGAAGGACCTGCTCCAGGAGATTACCTAAAAGGGTTTCTCCCATTTCGCCCCGGAATTTGGGGGCCTTAAGCAGATTCTGCAGGCTGGAGATATCTTTGCTTATTTCAAAAATCTGGCGGTTAGTTTCCTCTAATTTACCTAAGCTCTTATGCAGGCCGGAAACTACATTTACGGTATTGTCCAAACGCTCACCCACGCCTTTTTGCATCGCTCCCACGCTTTGCGACATCTCCTTGAGGCGCTCGCTAATTTGATTGGTTATGGCGTTTAGATGGAAATTAGTCTGGGAAGAAATCTTAAAAAGCAGGCCGACTATGATAATTACTAACACCAAAAATAAAGCTATACCTATCCAGAGCATAATAATTAATAATGAAAAATTACCAGGCTGATAATTCTATCTCCAAAAAACAGCGCGGTAATGGCGGCCAAAGACAAAAACGGCCCGTAAGGAATCAGGTGGCTTTTTTTAAATATCAGGACATATATTCCCACTACCGAACCAAAGAAAGGGGCCAGGAAAAAAGTCAAAACAGTCAGCTTCCAGCCTAAGAAACTCCCAATCATCGCCAAAAGTTTGACATCACCCCCACCCATACATTCAGTCTCGCCTTCAATAGGGCCTTTTTTCATCAACTTAAAGATGATAAAATTTCCCAGAATCGCGCTTCCATAAATAAGCGCCCCTCCGCACAAAGCTCCCACTATCGAGCTTACCAGAGGGATGCGGGGAAATTCCTTAAAATGGGGAATACTTTTAACCAGAAAGAAAATTAAACCCGCGACCATCCCGCCCAGGGAAATTTCATCC
>DOMD01000026.1:7101-9287 GCA_003510525.1 Candidatus Omnitrophota bacterium | reverse complement strand
CAAAGCGCAGGCCCCGTCAGTAACCTGGCAGGCATTACCTACGGTTACGCTTCCGGAATAGCGGTCAAAATAAGGCTTGAGCTTGGCTAAATCTTCTAAAGTAATATTCTCTCTCACTCCGTTATCATCGGTAACTGTCTTTTCGTATTTCGGAGGGACAAAAACCGGAACAATCTCTTCCTTCAGCTTCTCCTTGGAGCTAAAGGCCCGCTTATGGCTGACTAAGGCAAACTCATCCTGCTCTTTGCGGGTTATCCCGTATTCCTTGGCCAGGATCTCGGCAGTCTGGCCCATATTCAGGCCGCAGACCGGGTCAGTCAGGCCTAATTGCAGGCCAATCACCGGCTTTAACAAACGGCTGGGCTTAAGCAATTCCCAGAACAGAGAAATTCTTTCTAAAGGGTTCTTGGTTTTAGCCAGTTTCAAAAATAGTTTGGCGGTTTGGGGAGGATAAAACATCGGGATATTAGACATTGACTCCGCCCCCCCGGCAATCACCACCTCGTCCATCCCGGTCAAAATCTTTTCCGCCGCGCTGGCAAGTGCCTCAAAACCCGAGGCGCAATTACGGGAAACGGTATAAGCCCGTTTCTCTTTAGGTATCCCGGCGAGAAGCGAAATCACCCGGGCGATATTAGCCGCCTCCGGAGGATTGGCCACTGAACCGAAGATTACCTCATCCACTAACTTCGGCTCTAAATTCGTCCTCTCCAGTAATTCCCGGACCGCTATCCGTCCCAATTCCTGAGCCGGGAGATCCCCGAAATCCGTCCAGGCCCGGACAAAGGGCGTGCGTATCCCGCTGACTATGGCTATCCTTGGCATATCTCTCCTCTACCCAATTCCCCCCTAACCCCTCCCACAAGAAGAGGGGAACTGATATAACAATCTACTACCTATAAGTATATTCATCGCGTTTTCTCAAAGCCAATATCCAGACAATCTTTTTCGCGTCATCTATATCATAAAGAACCCGGTAATCGCCTATTCGCAGGCGGCATTCGGCGGTCCATTCATACAGGTAAACCGGCGGCCGGATAGCCTTAAATTTCTTGCCCTCTGGACGCGGCCCATCCGCCAGTTTTTCCACCTCTTCCATTATTCTCACCCGCGTCTCTTTCTGAGAAATCTTAGAAAGGGCTTTAGCGAATTTTTCTTCTATTGAAATAGAGGGAAATCTGACTTCGTATTTCATCCGCTAATCGCGCTTCTTCCTAAAGAGACGGGAAACCGGGATGCCTTTTGAACCGGACTTAACCGCCAAGCGGCCTTCCCGGACAATTTCTAAAGTCTTGGGCTCAGAAAACTCTTCTATGATATCCGCTAATTCCAGTATGTCCGAATAAGGCAGGATAACATTTATCGGAACCCCCCGGTCGGTCACAATAAAAGTCTTTTTTCTTTTTAAAACGCTGGAGATATGTTCCTTCAAATCCCTAATCCCGATATGCTCCGACTTTAACAAATCCACCGCTATACTCATTGCTTATTTCCTCCTTGTAGACTCAATTGTGTCTACATTATAAGTATATCACACTTTCGGCCGTTTGTCCACGAAACGCTTGACTTTATGAGAGACCTCCATCTCTACTTGCTTCAACATTTCATCGTGCGGCAGAATGATTATTTCATTGGGGGTTATCTCGGTTAGGGAGAGGATTTTATCGCAGAGGCTTTTCTTTAGATTTTGCGGGTCGGTAGAGGCACTCAGGCTTAAATATAACAGCAGTTCNNATCTCCACCTGCCACTCCTCAATATCCTTCTCGGCCTCTAAGATTGCCCCAAAGGTATTCAAGTTTACCAAGGTGCCCTTAACCTTGGAAAGCTGGAAGTTTTTGATATTAGAGGCCCGGTAAATATGGCTGGATACGCGAGGGGCGCGTAGCCGGCAATAAGGACAGGGAGAATACACTATTCCCCCCTTAACTAAGTCTCCGGTGCGATAGCGCAGGACCGAGCTGCCCCGGGAGTCAATGCTGGTATATACCAACTCTCCGTCTTCACCTTCGCTTTTGGCCTCGCCGGTCTCCGGGTCAATCACCTCAAATATCTCTTTATCCGGATAGGTATGATAGCCGCTGGAAACCCCAATGTCCGTGGGACATTCTCCCCAGGCGCATTTGGCCTCGGTAAAACCGTAGGTGCCGAATACCTGGACGCCATTAGCCCCCATCTCCCTGAGCAT
>DOMD01000026.1:0-7043 GCA_003510525.1 Candidatus Omnitrophota bacterium | reverse complement strand
GCCGCGAAGACCGTCTGCCAGAAGGCCAGATGCGGGGCGTAAGGAAAAAGATTCACTGCCCGGGAATCCTGCTTCACCCCAAAGACATCCAGCAGGCGGTATCCGGAAATATGCAGATTATCAATATCGAACTTGGTATACAAGAAAGAAACCGGCTGTTTGGTGGTGCCGGTGGTAGCGGTAAGAAAAATAGGGCGGTATTCTTTACTTAGGCGCTCTTTTACCTCTTCTGAGCCTTTTAAAATTTTAAGCAAGGCCAGATACACCAGCTTATTCTTTGGCCAGTATTTCTTGATTGAGGCCTCATCCGGCTGAAGGATAAAATCCCGGAAGCGGTTGGGAAAATCATCCGAAGGCAAAAAATCCTCTTTTTGGGTAAAAGGAATAAGCTTTAGGTCTTCAACGGTCCGGATGTAGCGGGGTTTGATCTTATGCCGGTCGAATAATTTGCGGTAATAGGGGCTAAAAGGATATAACTGGCGGGAAATAAAATCGCGGAGTTTTCTGTTCTGAAGTTCTCTTAATTCCTTCCGCGGCAGAAAGCTTATTTTTTTCCAATGCTCCATCGGGAGGTCAATGTAGAGACGCAAAATTTTGCGTCTCTATTTATAATTTCTCGAAAAACGCGCGAGCCGCTCTCGCCTTTTTAACTTTATTTGCTTATTCTTTTCAACTTCCTCTTTGGTCTTGAGAATTAAGCGGGGAACCTCCGCGGGCTTTCCTTTCTTATCCATGGCCACCATAGTTAAATAAGCCGAACCCACCTTAAGGATCTTTCCCTGCTTAATCTTTTCCGTTTCAATCTCTACTTCCACATCCATAGAGGTCCGGCCCACATGATAGACCGAAGCCCTAAGAGTCAGGACATCCCCCACGCCCACCGGATGCTTGAATTCAATATTATCCATGGAGGCCACGACCACATTTTTACGGGCGTGTTTGGTCGCGGCTACGAACGCCGCTTCATCAACCAGTTTTAAAATCGTCCCGCCGTGCACACTGCCGTAATGGTTAGCGTGCAAGGGCATCATTACCTCGGATAAAATCGCCGTGGAATCGGCAACGGTCTTCTTTAACATAAGTAAAATTATAACATTTATTTTAGCTATTGCCAATGAAATAATTACTTGCTATGATAGAAGTTATGAAAATCACGGTCGCCAAAAACGCGGGGTTTTGTTTTGGGGTAAAGCGGGCGATTGATATTGCCAGGATAAGCACAAAGAAAAAAGAGCCGGTGTATATGCTGGGCGATATTGTGCATAATGAAAATGTGGTCAGGGATATTGAATCCGCCGGGATAAAAAAGATAAAAAACATCTCCCGAATACAAGGCGGCTCATCTCTGCTCATCCGCGCCCACGGCAGTGCCCGGAAAACAATAGAAAAGGCGGACAGCTTAGGATTAGAGGTAATAGATGCTACCTGCCCGATGGTCAAAGAAATCCATAAGGTGGTCAGGGATATGGACGAAAAAGGATACCGCATCGCGGTTATCGGAGACTATAATCACGACGAGGTCCAGGGCATCGTCGGCCAAATCCAACACAAGGCGATCGTCTTAGAGAATATCGCGGATATTGAGAAAAAAATACCCCCAAACTTAAAGAAACTGGCGGTAGTGGTGCAGTCTACTCAAAATTTAGAAAAAGTACTAAAAATGCAGGACATTCTAAAAAAGCGTATCCCGGACTTAGAATTCCATAACACCATCTGCTCCCCCACCCGCCTAAAGCAAGATGAAATAAAAACCCTGCCCAAGAAAAATGACTGTATCATAGTTATCGGCTCAAAAACCAGCGCGAATACCAAAAGGCTCTATGAAATCGCTAAATCCATTAACCGGAGCTCTTACTGGGTAAAATCCAGCGCTGATATTAAGAAAGATTGGTTTAAAGGTGTAGAATCCGTGGGAATCACCGCCGGGGCTTCTACTCCGGATAAAACTATTCAAGAAGTAAAAAAACATATTCAAAAAATAACAGCGTAAGGATTGGTTTATTACAATTTGCTGTCGGCTATCAGCTTTCCGCTTTCAGCCAAACTGTTGATTTTTCTTGACAAGTTTAAAATTTTTATTAAAATTTACTTTAGCTATCTACTCTTTACACCATAAACTATAAACCTTTCTAATGATAGAAGCCAAAAATCTTACTATGCGTTACGGCGCCACCTGCGCCTTGAATAATGTTTCTTTCCGGGCTAATGAAAGAGAAATCATCGGTTTGCTTGGCCCTAACGGCGCGGGCAAGACTACCCTGATGCGCATCCTGACCACCTTTATCTACCCCAGTAAAGGAACAGCCTCAATCTGCGGCTACGATATCACCGAAAACCCCCTGGCGGCAAGAAGGATGCTTGGCTATCTTCCGGAAAACCCTCCTCTCTACATAGATATGCGGGTAGACGAATACCTGGATTTCGTGGGGCGCTCGCGGGGCCTTTCCTCGATAAAACTTAAAGAAAGAAAAGAATGGGTAATCGAAGCCACCCAAATCCGCAAGGTCTACAAACATACGATTTTTGAATTATCCTTAGGCTACCGGCAAAGGGTAGGCCTGGCTCAGGCCCTTATCCATGACCCCCAGGTAATAATCCTGGATGAACCCACCTCCGGTCTTGACCCAATGCAGATTATCGGCATCCGTAAACTCATCCGGGACTTAGCCCGGGAAAAGACCATAATCTTCTCCACCCACATCCTGCAAGAGGCATCGGCGGTTTCTGACCGGCTCTTAATAATTGACCAGGGGCAGATTATTGCCCAGGGCACAGTGAATGAGCTAAAAAAAGGCAAAAGCGTCAATAATAACTTCCTGGTCTCCATCCAGGCAAATCGCCAGGAAATAGAATCCGCGTTTAAAACAATAGCCGCGCTGGAAAGCTTCAGTTTTATTGAAGAGGCTTTGCATACGGTAAGATTTCAATGCCGGGCAAAGTCCGGCGAAGAATTCCTCCGGGCAATTAATCAGGTGGTGAAAGAGAAGAACTGGACACTTAAAGAACTCTCCCCTCAAGAGCCTTCTCTGGAGGAGGTTTTCCTGGGGCTTTTTAAAAAAACAGCGCCTAAACAATCATGAGAAACATCTGGACTATTCTTAAAAGGGAACTTAACTCATATTTCAACTCCGGTATCGCCTATATCTACCTGATTGTATTCCTGGCCATCAATAACGGATTATTTATGACCCGCTTCTTTCTTATGGGAAGGGCCGATATGCGGCTTTATTTTGACAGCCTGCCCACTATCCTCTTTGTTTTTATCCCGGCCGTCACTATGCGGCTGTGGGCCGAGGATAAGAAAGAGAATACCTTTGAGCTCCTGATGACCTTTCCGATGAGGCCGCGGGAGTTGGTTTTGGGGAAATTCTTAGCCAGCCTGATATTTTATTCTCTGACACTTTTAAGCACCATAACCATCCCGATAATTTTATTTGCCGCCGGCTCACCCGATAGCGGAGCGATTATCGGCGGCTATCTAGGCTCATTTCTTACCGGAGCGCTTTTTCTTGCTATAGGAATATTCATTTCCGGGCTTACCAAAGAGCAGATTGTCGCCTTTGTGCTTACCACCTTAAGCTGTTTTCTTTTTTTCTTCTTAGGCACAGACTTTTTTGCCGCCTTTATTGACGGCTGGATTGGGGGCTGGGGAACATTTATCAAAAATTATATAGGCACCGCCAGCCATACAATCAGCTTCAGCAAGGGCGTTATCAGCATTAAAGACATCCTCTATTTTACCGCGGCAATATCCGTATTCCTCATCCTCAATGGTTTTTATTTTGAGGGCCGGCTCAGGCCCAAGGCCAAGGCGGTATTTAGCTTGAGCGTAATTGTGTCTATTCTCGGCCTCATCATCTTTAACTGGCTGATCCACGACCTGCGCTTAGGAAGATTTGATATTACCGAGACTAAAATCTATACCACCTCTTTAGTTTCCCGGAAGATGCTCGGAGAGCTGAAGGTGCCGGTTTATTTAAGCCTCTACATCAGCCCTCAGGATAAAATGCCCACCGCGCTTAAAACCATAGAGCAGGATATTTCCGGGAAGCTCGAAGAACTAAAAATCATCTCTAATAACAAGTTTAATTACAAAATCTTTCATATCGAAGCCTCAAATCTGATAGAACAAAATCAGAACCCGGGAGAATCTTCAGACACAACCGGCTCATTAGAGAAAAAACTCCAGGACAAAGGCGTGCTTCCTTTCCAGGTAGAAAGCATTGATAAGGACGAGGTTGGCCTCAAACTGATTTACTCGGCCATTACCATCGCCTATAAAGAAAAAAATGAAGAGATTCTCCCCCGGCTTACTCCCCGGGACATCCCGGATCTGGAGTATCTCATACTCTCCAGAATCGCTAAATTAACCCGGGAGAAAAAACCCAATATCGCCCTTTTCTCTCCTCTTAAAAACGAGGGGCTAAGCCCGGAGATAAGCCGCCTTATCCAAGGGATGGCAGAGTCGGAAAGCCGCTACGAGGATGAATATAAAACCGTTATCCCTCTGATGCGTAATAACGGCTACAATGTGAAACGAATCAACCTGACTAAAGACGACCCGATTACCGGCGACCTGAACACCCTGTTAATCCTTAACCCCGGGAAGCTTGACGACAGACAGCTTTATGAAATCAACAAATTCCTGACTCAGGGAGGCGCGGTCCTGATCGCTGCCCAGGGCTTTGAATACGCGTTTCAAAGCGGAGGTACTCAAGGGATAGAGATCAGCCCTAAAAAGGCGGATTTGGATATCAACCGGCTGATTCAAAAATGGGGAGTCAAGATTAACGATGAAATGCTGATGGATGAAAGCAGTCAGATAATCGAAGTTACCACCGGCCAGCGGGTCGGCCCCTTCGCCTTATCTATGCCGATCAAGGTGCCTAATCAGATATTAGTAACCAATGAAATGATGCGTCCAGATATGCCTCTGATGAACCGCCTGCCGTCGCTCTTTTTTATGTGGGGCTCAGCCCTGGAAATCTCTCCGGACGCCTTAAAAACCGCGAATCTAAAAGAAACCCTGATGTTTAGCTCAAGCAAAAGAAGCTGGAAGGCGCCATCCGACGGCTCCAATCTAAAAAAAGAGCTCTTGACCTTCCCTAAAAGCAATCCCGAGGGCGCGTTTCCCTTAGCCGTAATGTTAGAAGGGGATTTCAGCGATACCTTTCAATCTATTCCCCAGTGGCCAAACCAGGATACTCAAACTCCCGCTCAAAATCAAGAAACAGCCCCCGCGCTTACTCCTAAACCCGGCAAGCTGATTATCNNTTATCACCGGCTGTTCCAAGATGTTTACCGACCAGCTTATGAGCGGCGCGGGGAACCTTAATCTCTTTGCCAATATCGTTGACGGACTTACCCTGGGAACCGATATTATCCAAATCCGCTCCAACACCCTCACCAGCCGCGAGCTGAAGAAATTGACTAACCCTCAGAAGGCCTGGTATAAATTCATCACAATATTCCTGGTGCCGATTTTATTGGTTTTTTACGGATCCCTGCGCCTGTTTTTGCGCGGGAAAGAAAAACAATTTTATCTGCTGGGGAGCGCGAAATGAAATTAAAAAAACTTATTATCCTCATAGCCATAGTATCGCTTCTTACGGCTCTGGCCCTGATCAAAAACAACGTTACCAAGAAACAACTTGTTCAGGAAGAAATCGCGGCTTCCCGGCCGTTTGCCCTGACGGAAGATTTGGCAGTAGGATTTATCCGGAAAATAACCATTTACAGAGGCGATGATGAAAAGAATAAAATTATCCTGCTAAAAGACGACACCGACAACTGGAGGATAGAAAATAAGTTCAATGTCAAGGCCAGGAAGGAAAATGTGGAAAACCTGCTCAAGGATTTATCCGGCTTAAAGGGAGAACTGCGCGCCGAATCAAAATCGGTATTCGGAGATTTTCACCTGGAAGATACTCAAGGCATCCATATCATCCTGGAGGCCCAAGACGCGAAAACTTTAGCCCATATAATCGTATCTGCCGATAAACCCGGCTGGGACAGCAGTTTCCTCAGGCTTAAAGATTCAGAAAAGATTATTCTCACCCCAAAGGACATCCCGGGCCGGCTTAATATCTATAGCAAAGAGGCGAAATTAGACAATAACTATTTCGCTGACTTTAAACTGCTTTCTTTTGACCCTAAGAAAATAGAAAAAATAGAAACAGCGCGAAAGGGTAAAAATCTACTCACCCTGGTTAAAAAGAAGGAATCCGATAATAAATATATTTGGGATTTTGAACCGGCAGTAAAGAAAGCCGAAATTGATCCGGGCAAAATAGACAGCTTCCTGCAAAATGCCTCAAATACCTTTGCCCAGGACTCACTTGACCCCGGCCTTATTGATTACGGCTTTGGACAAGATAATTTCAGCCTCGCGTTAGAAACCGATGAGAAAAAGACTCTCGCTATTGAGGTGGGAAATTATCTAGAAAAAGAAAAGGCCTATTACGTGAAGATCACTCCGGAAAATCAGGTGTTTAAAGTCCCGGAGTACGCCATCCAGAATATCAAGAAAGACAAAAACTACTTCCTAAAAGAGAAAACCCCGGCCAAGAAATAAAATCTATTCGTCAACGTCAATTCCCTCAAAATCTTCTATTATTTTCCAGAATTTTTTATCGCCGTGTCTATTTGAACCTGCCGTTGGCAAAGAATCCGCTTCGTCTCCTTCCGTAGCCGCGTATTTATCTAAAATATCGCTTTCTTCCAGGAAACGCGAGGCCTGGGTAAACACGGGACCGGCACCGCTGGAATAATTTCTTGATGAGCGGTCTACGCGCGGCTTTAAGAGAAATAGATTTTCCCTGGCCCTGGTGGCGGCCACATAAAATAACCTGCGCTCCTCTTCTATCGCCGAGCGGTCTTCTAAAGACCGGTAGCTCGGCAAGTGCCCTTCGGCCAAATAGATGATAAAAACCGTATGCCACTCTAAGCCTTTGGCCGAGTGGATAGTAGATAAACTGACCTTAGGCTCGTCCTTGTCGTGAAAACCGGTCCGCGCGATATTTTTTTCCGGCGGATCCAGGGCC
>DOMD01000172.1:1946-4433 GCA_003510525.1 Candidatus Omnitrophota bacterium | reverse complement strand
GATATAGTAGGTGCTCTTACTTTATCCGGCATCCTGGCCCATAAAAGGCTTTATCCCCGGCCGGGAATGGCCATAACCTGCACAGTAAACGGAGAATTAAAAATAATCAAGGGGACTCTGGGTGAAGGAGCGAAAATACTGCTTAACGGAAAAAACATAGACTCTTTATCCCAAAAGATAGACGAGGCGGATAAAATAGAATTTCAGGAAGCTATTGACGGAAGAGATGCCTCCTGTTCAATAAAAGAACTATTAGGAATCGGGTGTCAGGAAATCGTCTTTAACCGGGAAACCTTGCCACTGGCGCCAATAGTAATGATGAATGAAAAAGAGGTGGGCCTTGACGCGGAGATTTTAGACCGTTCTGTTATCCGCGTCCTTACTTTAAAGGCCAAGGATATCTTAAGGCACAAAGGCCTTAAGCCGGAGAACCTCAACCAAAGACAAATCCTGGTGAATATAAATGACAACCCTAAGGTCCTTACTCAATCCAACTTCACCTTGAAGGTTAACGAAAAATCCGCGAATCTGGAGACAGAAATTAAGCCTCAAGACATAATTGAATTTATCCCCGGCACGGCTATTTTCCACAGGATTAAAGATGTCGTGGAAACGACAGAAACAAGCGAAAAGATGCGCGTCCAGGTAGGAGGCCAAGACATCATTATTGACATTGAGCCTCAGCAGATATTTATGAACGGGCATCAGGTAAAGCCGGAAGAGTTCCTGATTGACGGAGCCGATATAAAGGTCTACCGCCTGAAGGCGCGCAAGGTAATACTCTCGGAAATCTTCCGCTACATAGATTTTAACCCTCACGAGGCCTTCGGCAAAAAAATGAAAATCCTGGTAAATGATCTGCCCGCCGGTTTTACCACCGCTTTGACCGAGGGTTCCCGGGTAAAAATAATTTTTGAGGATAGNNGAGGAAATCACCTAATGAAACTTTATAACTATATGGAAGACGCGGTCAAAGACGAACTGGATAAACTGCTTACGGATATTGAAGATATCTGTAAATGCGAAAAATGCAGATTAGATATGGCGGCCTTTGCCTTAAACCGGATGAATAGCCAATATGTAGTCTCAAATAAGGGAAGAATTTATACTAAACTTAAAGAACTACTTACGCAGTCTCATGTGGATATAATGACCAACCTGACCAAGGCCATACTGCATGTCAGTAAAAAACCCCGGCACTAGTGCGCTGTGACATTAATTCTTAATATGACAGCGCACAGAGCAATTGAGCAATAGACAATAGAACAATAGACAAACAAAAGCTCAATTGCGGTCTAATGCTCTATTGTTCTATTGTTCAAGAAATAATTTAATGATGCTCAAAACTGAAACCGGCGCCAAGTCCGATGAAAATGATCTCAGGAAAATACTCCATTTTATCCGAGAATACAAGGGGGTTGATTTAAGCCAATACCGCGAGGGATTCGCCTTCAGGCGCCTGCGCTTACGGATTCAAGCGGCTAAATGCCAAAATTATCTTGATTACATAAAACTGCTTCAGGAAAAGCCTGAAGAATTTAACCGTTTTTTGGATAACCTATCCATAAATGTAACCGAGTTTTTCCGGGATAGCGATGTATTCGCGGCATTTAAAAATATACTTATCTCGGAAATTATCCCTAAGAAAGAAGCCGCCAGCCANNTGGGGGCAAAGACGGGCTTTGTGGTAAAGATCTGGGGCACGGATATTGATAACGATGCCCTGGAAAAGGCCAGAAAAGGGGAATATAAACTTGACGACAGGCTGGCGAAAATCGATAAAAAGATTATGAAAAAATATTTCATTCCCCTGAACGACGATACCTGCCGCGTCCAAGACGAAATAAAACAAATGGTAAAATTCGAACAGTGCAACTTAAGCCGCGACCCCTCTTTTAACTATTTAGACGCGATATTTTGCCGGAATGTGATGATTTATTTAAGCCATCAGCAAAAAGGCGAGCTCTTTGAAAGATTTCACCGCCTGCTTAACCCTCGAGGATACCTGGTCTTAAGCAAGGTGGAAACCCTTTGGGAAAGAAGGCTTTTTGAAACCGTTCTGCCCAAAGAAAAAATATATCAGAAGATNNATGCTCTCTGATATACTCAAGAAAGAGGGTTATGAGGTCTGCGGAGAAGCGGAAAACGCCAAGGCCGCTATTGATAAATATAAGGAATTAAAACCGGATGTGGTAACCTGTGACATTGTAATGCCCAAAGTTGAAGACTTAGACGGGATTGGCGCGGTAAAAGAGATTATGAAGATTGACCCCCAGGCCAGGGTAATTATGGTCTCGGCAATGGGCCAGCACTCATTGGTAGTTGAGGCAATCCAGGCCGGAGCAAAAGACTTTATCACCAAACCCTTTCAGCCCTCAAGAGTAGTTGAGGCGGTAAACAGGGCGTTAAAAGGATAAATTTCTTAAAGATTTTTGATATTTGATTTACTACTATGGCGGAAGATAATCTGATTGAAGTTTCAATGGG
>DOMD01000172.1:0-1938 GCA_003510525.1 Candidatus Omnitrophota bacterium | reverse complement strand
TTAGGCATCACCTTTTATCATCCCGGAAAAAAGATCGGGGCGATGGCCCATCCCATGCTTCCGGATATTGACAAGGCCAGGATGAAATCCAACCCCCATCGCTTTGTCAATTCCGTAATCAAAAAAAGCATCGAAGATTTGGAAAAATTAGGCTGTCTAAAAACAAACCTGGTAATAAAGCTTTTCGGGGGAGCCCATATGTTCAGTTTCATCACCGTTGACAGCATCTTAAACGTGGGGGAAAAGAATATCGAGATGGCTCGGATAGTCCTTAACGAATTAGGCATTAAAATTACCGCCGAAGAAGTAGGCGGAACTTTTGGAAGAACCATAGAACTGAATCTGGAAAACGGCAAGGTCTTTGTGGACACCGTCTCCTGGGGAAGAAAAGAGGTTTAATTATCAAATGAGCCATAATAAAATCCGGGTTTTGATAGTTGAGGATTCCTTCTTAATGCGTAAAGTCATCGGCGACGCCATCAACGCCGATCCGGCCCTGGAGGTTATCTATAAAGCCAAAAATGGAAGAGAAGGACTGCAGAAAATACTGGAGCTTAAGCCGGATATCGTTACCTTAGACATCAATCTTCCTCTCTTAGACGGGATAGCCGTGCTTAAAGAGGTAATGAAAAAACAGCCTACCAAGGTAATTATGCTTTCCGCCTATACCAAGGAAGGGACCAACGACACTATGAAAGCCCTGGAGTTAGGGGCCATAGATTTTATCGCCAAACCTTCGGGCGAAATATCCCTGGATATCTATAAACTCAAAGATGAGATAGTCGCGAAAATAAAACTGGCCGGAAAAATCGAACTGAATAAATTTATGTCCGTAGTCTCCTCCGGAATCGCGGCCCCGTCCGCGAAAGAAAAATTATTTATCGTCAAAAAATTAGTAATTATAGGGGCCTCTACCGGCGGGCCAAAGGTAGTGCTGGATATTATGAAAAACATCCCTGGAACCGATAAAGCGGCCTTCATAATTGTCCAGCATATGCCCGTGGGATTCACTACGACTTTTGCCGAAAGGATATCCTGGGAATCAAAAATAAAAGCCAAAGAGGCGGAAAATAACGAGTTTATCTGTGCCGGTAAGGCCTATGTCGCCCCCGCCGGGCATCATCTGATTGTGGAAAAATACGGAGAGCATCTAAAGGCACGGCTTACTCAGGATCCCCAAGTAAACTTTGTCCGTCCTTCAATAGACGTAACTATGTCCTCCGCGGCCCAGGCCTGCGGTGAAAATATTATCGGCATAATCCTTACCGGGATGGGTAAAGACGGCATGGAGGGAACAAAAAGCATTAAAGAAAAAGGCGGCACGATCATCATCCAAAACGAAGAAAGCTCGGTAGTCTGGGGAATGCCCAAGGCGGTGTCCGAAGCCGGCCTGGCCGATAAGGTCCTTTCTCCACAGCAGATAGTTCAGGAGATAGCTAAGGCAATATAATCCGTAAGGATAGACTTTCTTATCCCCCGCCTGATGCGCGGGGCAGGTCATTAAAGAAAGGTCATATGGAAAAAAGATTTTCATTAGCCCAATTAGATTTACTAAAAGAAATCGGCACTATCGGAGCCGGGCGGGCGGCCACAGCCTTATCCGAACTGCTTTCTAAAAGGGTGGAAATCACCGTTCCCCTGGTAAACTTTGTGCCGCTGGAAAACATCGCCAACCTCTTAAAAGAAAGAGAGAGGCTGTTTTTTGTAATAGACATGGAAATGGAAGGAGACTTAACCGGAAGGATGTTTCTCTTATTCCCGCCGGATGACGCCAAAAACCTTTCCGGGGCGCTCTTAGGCCAGCCTGGCGAACAAATCAACCTGCAGGATGAAATGCTTCAATCCTCGTTAAAAGAGACGGCTAACATCCTTTGCGGCTCCTATGTCGCGGCCCTGGCCGATATGACCAAGTTAAATATCCTGATTTCCGCTCCCACC
>DOMD01000042.1:10483-10608 GCA_003510525.1 Candidatus Omnitrophota bacterium | reverse complement strand
AACATCAAAGACGCGGTAAAATGCCACTTTGACGAAAAGACCATTCCTCATATCGCGCGTCTCCACATGGTAAAAGACGAAGTAATGGCGATATGAAGCTTCCCAGGGAAATCAGCGGAGAAGAA
>DOMD01000042.1:0-10419 GCA_003510525.1 Candidatus Omnitrophota bacterium | reverse complement strand
ATAACTTAATCCAGCGGACGGTTTGACGCGCTTTATACACAATTGGCGTTCTATGGTCAGACCTCAACAATAGAAACTAATTCTAATTTCTAAATTCGAGGGCTGACCCCAAGATGTGTAGAAAGGACCTAAGAGATGAAGCAGAAACTATTAATTTTAACCTGTTGTGTCCTGGGTGTATTAAGCCTTGGGGCTAAAAAGCAAGGCGTGATTAAGATTGGCTGCGTGGGGCCGATTACCGGGGATCAGGCCAGCTTAGGGTTGGATCAACTGCATGCCTTACAAATCGCTGTTGATGAGGCGAATGCCCAAGGCGAAATAATCCCCGGGCACCGGCTGGAAATTGTTTCACTGGATGACCAGCATAATCCCTCTCAAGCGGTAGCTATGGCTAAGCGTTTGGCATCTGACCCTCAGGTCGTAGCAGTAGTTGGACATGTGAATTCATCTTGCAGCCTCGCGGCGGCACCCATTTATCAAAATGCGCGGCTTACCCAAATCTCACCTTCTTCCTCAAATCCGGAAATATCCCGTAAAGGCTATGACACCTTTTTTAGGACCTGCGCCACTGATGATATCCAGGCGCCTCAGGCCGCGTATTTTGCCTTTACCCGGTTAGAGGCGCGCAAAGTTTTTATTATAGATGATAAGACGACTTACGGAAAAGGGATCGCGGATGAATTTGAGCAAGAAATCCTGCGCCTGGGGGCTGGGGTGCTTGGCCATGAAGGAATTATGCAGGCGGATAAAGATTTTAGCCCATTATTGACAAAGATAAAGGCGCTGGAGCCGGATTTGATTTTTTTCGGCGGGATGTATCCGGAGGGGGCATTGTTAGTCCGGCAGGCCAAGGCTTTAGGGTTTAACGTAAAGTGGATGGGGGGTGATGGTATTTACGTTAAGGCATTTATAGACCTGGCTAAGGAGGATGCCGAGGGAGTTTATTGCACCTTTATCGGCGCGGATGTCAGCAGTATGGCAGGCGCCAAGCACTACATAGAAACCTATACTACCCGTTTTGGCCAGGAGCGCGGGCCTTATAGCGCGTATGCCTACGACGCCGCGAACATTATCATAGATGCCACTCGTAAGACCGGAAAGCTCGATCGTCAGGCCATTCTTGCCCAAGTGAAAGCGACTAAAGATTTTCCCGGGATTGTCGGCGTCACTAACTTTGACGCCAAAGGTGATTCCACTATCGGCCTGATCGGGGTTTTCCGGGTGAAGAACCAGGCCTTTGAATATGTCGGTTCTGCCAAGTAATGAATCCTTTTGAGACTTTCATCCAGCAGTTGATTAACGGCCTGACCATCGGGATGATTTACGCCCTGATAGCCCTCGGCTATACCATGGTTTACGGCATCATTCAGCTTATTAATTTCGCGCACGGTGAAATTTTTATTACCGGCGCGTTTTTCGCTTTAGCTGTTTTCGGGTTATTCCCTCATACGCCGCAATTTAACAGTGTTTTGGCGCTTGTCCTGGCTTTTGGCGCGGCGATGGCAGGCTGTGGGTTTTTGGGAGTGGTAATTGAGCGTATCGCCTATCGCCCCTTACGTAAGGCGCCGAGGCTGGCCTGCCTGATTACCGCTATAGGCGTTTCTTTTATTCTGCAGAATGTGTTGATGCTTATCTGGGGCCCGGTTGATAAGAGCTTTCCCGCCTTTTTCAAGCATTCTGCCCTGACCTTTGGGTCCCTGCGCGTTACTTTTATGCAAGGTTTTATTATTATTACCAGCTTGGTGATGATGATTGCCTTGCGTTTTTTTGTAACCCGGACTATGCTGGGTAAGGCCCTGCGCGCCGCCTCAGCAGATATGACTGCCGCCCGGCTTATGGGTATTAATGTAGACAAAGTGATTAGCATATGTTTTTTAATCGGCTCCGCCTTGGGGGGCGCGGGTGGGGTGATGTATGGGATGTATTATAATACCATTAGTTTTCATGACGGCTATTTGGTGGGAATCAAGGCCTTTACCGCGGCGGTGCTGGGGGGTATCGGCAATGTCCCGGGGGCAATGCTGGGA
This sequence comes from Candidatus Omnitrophota bacterium, assembly GCA_003510525.1. GTDB lineage: Bacteria > Omnitrophota > Gorgyraeia > Gygaellales > UBA12090 > UBA12090. The sequence goes on along the minus strand of DOMD01000042.1, from coordinate 8,392 downwards.
GGGATAGCTTTAGGGATGCTGGAGGGTTTAGGCGCGGGATACCTTTCTTCGGCCTGGAAGAATGTATTCGCGTTTCTGATTTTAGTCATTCTGCTTTTATGCTGGCCGTCAGGAATTTTAAGGAAATCCCGCAATGAATAAAAGAGCCATTACGGCATACCAAAAGAAAGGGAAATTTTCTCGATGGGCTATGTCCGCGGTTGTCCTCTTAATCCTTGTTGTGTTGCCGTTTTTTAATCATAATGAGTATCATCTGGAAGTCTTGGTCAGCGCGGGTATCTTTGCTATTCTCGTATTAGGGTTAAATGTGATGACCGGCTATTGCGGCCTGCTCAACTTAGGGCAGGCGGCATTTTTTGCCTCCGGCGCCTATACTTACGCCTTGCTCAATGTAAAGCTAGGATTGTCTTTCTGGGTATCCTTACCTGCTTGCGTTATTTCATCCGCAGCCTTAGGCTTACTTTTCGGCTCTTGCGTGCTGAGGCTTAAGGGGGATTATCTTGCCTTGGTGACTCTGGGTTTTGGCGAGATTATCCGTATCACCCTTAACAATATGGACAGTTTAACCGGAGGGCCAAACGGTTTGACGGTGAGCCATCCGCTTATTGGATTTGCCGATAAGAGTTTTGACTTCGGCATTAAGAGTATGCCTTATTATTATCTTACCTTATTGGCAATTATAGTAATAGTCATTATAACTAACCGTTTAGCGTCTTCGCGTTTTGGCCGGGCCTGGGTCGCGATCAAGGAAGATGAGGTCGCCGCCGCCTGCATGGGAATTAATACCGGAAAGCTTAAACTGCTGGCTTTTTGCGTGGGGTCGGCAATAGCCGGGTTTGCCGGATGGCTTTTTGCCGGTAAGCAGGGTTTTGTATCGCCGGACAGCTTTGATTTTATCACCTCGATAATGCTGGTGGCTATGCTGGTGTTGGGCGGTATCGGGAGCATTGCCGGCTCAATCGTGGGTGCGGTGGCGCTGACCTTATTGCCGGAAATTTTACGGCCATTGCAGGAATACCGGATGTTTCTCTTTGGCGCGGTAATGATGGTAATGATGCTATTTCGTCCTCAAGGTATTTTGGGCGGGGTGAGGATTCTTGAGGAATTCAGGCCCGAAAACGAGCGTGTGCGCCAGGAAGAGGATGAGGTTCTGGGAGAGGGATTAAAGCAATGATACTGGAAGTCGAGGGCATTTCTAAACATTTTGGCGGGATTACCGCCTTGAGTAATATCAGCCTGTCAATAGCTAAGTCGGAGATCGTCGGCCTCATCGGCCCTAACGGCGCCGGCAAAACCACCTTCTTTAACTGTATTACCGGCGTCTATCGGCCGGACGCGGGAAAGATTACTTTCGGTGAATACGCGCGGGATATTACCCGTTTTNNTTTGCCAGTATGAGCGCGTTAGAAAACGTGATAGTGGGGACTTTTTCGCGCGCATCCTCTACTATCTGGGCTGTTTTAAGGCGCTCCTCCGGCATGAGAAACGAAGAGCAGGCGGTGCGCGCTCGCGCGGAAGAATTGCTGCGTTTTGTGAAACTTCAAAATCGCTCGTCTGATTTGGCATCCAGCCTGCCGTTTGGCGGACAGCGGCGCCTTGAAATTGCCCGGGCCTTGGCTACCGAGCCGCGCCTTTTGCTGATGGATGAACCGGCAGCCGGAATGAACGCGGGAGAAAAATTAGAACTGCTGGATATAATCCGTAAGATTCGCGCCAGCGGCATCAGCGTTCTGGTCATTGAGCATGATATGAAGCTGGTAATGGGGCTTTGCCAGAGGATAGTGGTGCTTGATTCAGGTGAAAAGATTTGCGAAGGCAAGCCCGCTGATGTCCAGTGCAATCCTAAAGTAATCGAGGCCTATTTGGGGAAGGGATGTGTGCGATAAATCGCACCGCTACGGTATGGGAAAAGTGCGCGATAAACTGCCTGCCGGTAGGCAGGCACCACTACAGTAGCGGCGCGATTTATCGCGCTAACCAAAGATGCGTCTAAGAGTTGAAAATCTGCATGCCGGCTACGGTAAGATTGAGGTGCTTAAGGGGATTACCTTAGAAGTCAGCGAAGGCAAGATTACCGCGCTGGTCGGGGCAAATGGGGCGGGAAAATCAACTACCTTAATGGCCATCTCAGGAATTTTACCTTTTAAAGAAGGTAGTATGGAGCTTGACGGCAGGCAGGTAAACCATATCCGGCCGGATGAAATTGTCGCCAGGGGAATTGTTCAGGTCCCTGAAGGAAGGCGGGTATTCCGCGGATTAACAGTATTGGAAAATCTTCAACTGGGCGCTTTCTTGCGCCGGAAAGACCGGACAATAAAAGAAGATATGGAACGGGTATTCAGGCTTTTTCCCATACTTTCTAAACGAGAGAAACAGGAGGCGGGGACACTCTCCGGCGGCGAACAGCAGATGTTGGCTATCGGCAGGGCGCTGATGGCTAAACCGAAGATTCTTTTGCTTGATGAGCCGTCACTTGGCCTGGCGCCTTTAGTGGTGGAGAAAATTTTTGATGTCCTTTTGAAAATTAAGGCAGAAGGTGTGGGGATTTTGCTTGTCGAGCAGAACGCCCGCTGGGCGCTTGAGGCCGCGGCTTGGGCCTATGTTATTGAAACCGGAAAGATTGTGTTAGAGGGAGAAGGTAGAAAGCTTCTAATGAACATCCAGGTGCGCAAAGCTTATTTAGGNNATTGATTATGTCCCGGCCAAGCCCGCTTTAATTTTGGCCCAGCATTTTTCCGCGATTGCCGCGGCCGGGCCGATTGTCGGGCCTATCATTGCCTGTCTCTGGTTTGGCTGGCTGCCCGCGCTATTATGGGTGGTTATAGGCGCGGTATTTATCGGAGGAGCGCATGATTTCTTTGCCTTGGCCGCCTCAATACGGCACAGGGGGACATCAATCGGTGAAGTAATTAAAAAGTATATGCCCGGGCGCTCCTATAAATTCTTCCTTATCTTTGTCTGGCTGGCCCTGGAATATGTGATTATTACCTTTACTGATATTACCGCCCACACCTTTAAAACGAACATAGAAGGCGCTGCCTTTGGGCCGGGGGTAGCGGCTTCTTCGGTTTTGTATCTTATATTAGCAATGATTATGGGAATCGCGCTTTATCGCGGTAAACTCGCGCTCTGGAAGGCAACCATTATATTTTTACCGTTTCTTTTGGGGATCTACTGGCTGGGGCCGCGCCTGCCAAACCAGTTCTTGGCGCCGCTTTCGGCCCTTTCGGTAAAACAGTGGGATGTGCTGTTATAGTTTTATTGCCTCATTGCTTCTGTAATCCCGGTTTGGCTTTTGCTTCAGCCGCGGGGGTATTTGGGCGGCTGGTTTTTGTATCTGGTTATATTTATCGGCCTGGCCGGGGCATTGTGCGGGGGATTCTCCATAGAATATCCGGCTATTAACCTCAGCGGGCTGAAGAGCCTGGCAAACGGAAAAAATGTATTCCCGATTCTTTTTATTACGATTGCCTGCGGCGCTTGTTCCGGATTCCACGGGATTGTCTCCTCCGGAACCACCGCCAAGCAGGTGAAGAAGGAAAGAGACTGCGTGCCGATAACCTATGGCGCGATGCTTCTTGAGGGCCTGGTGGCGGTGCTGGCGATTATTACCGTAATTATTTTACCCAAAAACAGCCCTCTTTTAAAAGCCGACCCAAATCTTATTTATGCCGGCGGGATTGCCAAATCTTTGGCGCTTTTTAATATTCCGTATCAATTAGCGTTTACCTTTGCCCTGCTGGCATTCTCTACTTTTGTGTATGACACATTGGATGTCTGCACGCGGCTGGCGCGTTATATCTTCCAGGAGTTAACCGGGATGTCTTCAAAGAAGGGGGGCTTATTGGCCGGCCTTGCCAGCGTGTTACTGCCGTTTGTTTTTCTGATGGCCTCTAAAGAGAAAGGGTATTTAGCCGCCTGGCCGTTGTTCGGGGCCAGCAACCAGCTATTGGCCAGTATTATTCTGCTGGCGGTATCGCTTTGGCTTATTCATTTAGGACGCCGGCCATGGTATACTATCTTGCCGATGATATTTATGTTCACGGTAACTTCCTGGGCATTGGTTAATTTGAGCCTGCCTTTTGTGAAGTCATTGTTTAATATATCAGGCGGAGTTTTCCCTTCAGCGGATATCTGGCTCTTAGGTGTATGCGGGATCCTGCTTTTGGGTTTGAGTGTGCTATTGATTATGGAGGCGGCGAGGGTGTTGTTTTTTAAAACGCGAAAACGCGAAATAGGTTAAAAATAACGCACACCGCGAAGGCGTAAAAATTTTCTTATCCATTTTCGCGTTTTAGCGATTAGAGAGGAGATAAAAATACTATGGAATTACCGGGCATTCTTGGTTTCTTTATGCATTTTGATGATCATTTAATGGTTATTATTCAGCAGTGCGGAGCATGGACCTATCTTGTTCTCTTCGGGATAATTTTTGCCGAGACCGGTTTGGTCTTAACCCCATTTTTGCCGGGAGATTCCCTGCTTTTTGTGGTCGGGGCTTTTTCGGCCCAAGGCGCGTTCCAGCCGTTTCTTATGGGAGGAATATTGCTGGCGGCGGCGATTGCCGGAGACAGCCTAAATTACGCGATAGGCAAATATTTCGGCAAGCGGCTTACTCAGGCCAAACATATACCTTTTTTTAAGAAAGAATATCTTGACCGCACCCACCATTTCTATAAAAAGTACGGAGGCAAGACCATTATCCTGGCCCGTTTTTTGCCTATAGTGCGCACCTTCGCGCCTTTTGTGGCCGGAATTGTGCGTATGGATTATCCGAAGTTCCTGATGTATAATGTAATCGGAGGGTGTGTCTGGATCCTGCTTTTTTATTGCGCGGGGTTTTATTTCGGGAATATCCCTTTAGTTAAAGAGCATTTCTCAGAGGTGATATTGGCAATCATTGTCCTTTCCGTGATTCCGGCGGTTATCGAATTCCTGAAGATGAGAAAGCCGCGGAAATAAATTAGAGTATAGTTGATAACATATAGTTTATTACTCGTGTCCAAAATAGCCAATGATTAATGTCGACAAAATCATTTTGAGATTCCAAAATTGTCATACCCGCGAAAGCGGGTATCCAGAAAATATTCTCGTCGTGGATTCCCGCTTTCGCGGGAATGACAGCGGCTAATTTGGACAGCAATGATAGTTTATGGTTGTTTAGCTAAATTATGTCTATGAATAAGAATTTCCCCTGGGCCCTGGCTATATCCTTATCGGCGCATATCCTTATTTTATTTTCCTTGTCGGCGCTGAATATCCTGCCTAAAGATAAGATAATTAAGGGAATAGAGGTCAATTATTTAAAGATTAAACCGGCAGTTTTAGAAAAGGCCCGGATTAGAAGTAAAGCCCGGGATAACCCGGATAAACTTAGCTTAAGTCAGCCTCTGTCTTTATCCGCCGATAATAAGTTTCTCGAGGACAGCCTGCCCTTTTCCGGCGCCAAGCGCGATGATGTTTCGGCAATGTTCTCAAAGTCAGCTCAAAAACCCGCCCTGGGAAGAATTGAGTTTTCACGCAACGCCCCGATTAAGCTTTCTGAGGTGGAGATGGAATCTTCGCTTAAACTTGCCCGGAAACCGGCCTATCTTACCTATAATAATTTCCTGCGCGAGCGCGTCAGAAGATGCCTGTATAATAAGTTTTCCGAGGTCAGCGATGAAGGCGTGGTCTGCCTTAAATTCGCCCTGAAGGCTGACGGTTCACTTCTGGAGTATCGGGTGATTGATGAGAAAAGCCAGGCCAGCGAAAGATTAAAACGTATGGCTGTCGAAGGCTTGTTGGATGCCTCGCCGTTTCCTCCCCTGCCCAAAGAATTAGACTCACCCCTGGCCACCTTCAGTGTCATTATTCATTTTATAGAACAGCAAGGCGAATAACCAATCGTGAGTTATCGAGGGTTTTTTACTTTGACAGCTATAGTAAGCGGTGTTATAATTCAAGAATGATAATTTCCAAAGATGATGTCCAGAAGGTGGCGAATTTAGCCAGGATAGAATTGAATCAGGAAGAATTGAATTTATTTTCCGGGCAGTTGGAATCAGTGCTGGAATTTATTGAGAAGCTTAAAAAAGCGGATATTTCCTCAGTTCAGCCGATGAGCCATGTTCTGGATATTCAGAATGTTTTAAGGGCCGATGTTCCCAGAGAATCCCTGTCGAATGCCCAGGTCTTGAAAAACGCCCCGGAAAGCCTGAAAGGGCATTTCCGGGTGCCCAAGGTAATCGAATAAATGCCTGCTGAAAAACCCCTCTACGCCCTCACCGGTCTTGAACTCTTAGATTTGATAAAACAAAAAAAGATAGGTATCGCGGATATTTTGGAATCTCAAAGCCTAAGAACAAAGGCAGTTGAGGGCAAGGTTAAGGCCTTCGCGCGTTTTACCGATAATACTGCCTCCGGTATCCCTATAGCCGTCAAAGATAATATTTGCATCCAAGGACAGCTTACCACTTGCGCTTCCAAAATTCTAGAAAACTTTATCCCGCCTTATGACGCCACGGTAATCCAAAGGTTAAAAAAATCCGGTTTTGTTATCCAGGGCCAGACTAATATGGATGAATTTGCCTTTGGTTCATCCTGTGAAAATTCCGCGTTCTTTCCTACCCGTAACCCCTGGAATCCGGATTGTGTTCCCGGCGGCTCCTCCGGCGGCTCAGCCGCGGCAGTGGCCGCGGATGAGGCAGTCTGGGCTTTGGGCTCGGATACCGGCGGTTCAATCCGCCAGCCGGCTTCTTTTTGCGGGGTGGTGGGGCTTAAGCCTACCTACGGCCGGGTTTCCCGTTACGGACTGATTGCCTTTGCCTCCAGCCTGGACCAGATCGGCCCGCTGACCAAAGATGTCCGGGATAACGCGTATCTTACCGGTATAATTTCCGGCTATGACCCTAATGATTCCACGTCTTTAAATTTACCGGTCGGGGATTATCAGAAATCCTTAGAAAAAGATATTAAGGGTATAAAAATCGGCGTCCCTAAGGAATATTTTAGTTTATCCGGAGATGGCGAGCTTGAGGGATTAGACAGAGAAGTTAAGGAAGCCGTTGAGGAAGCAATTGCCCAATTGAGAAAGCTGGGGGCAGTGGTGAGTGAAGTCAGCCTGCCGCATACCGAATACGCGGTGGGGGTGTATTATATCGTGGCTACGGCTGAGGCCAGCTCTAACCTGGCCCGTTTTGACGGGGTGCAATATGGCCTGCGGGCAAGGAACGCGGATAATCTTATTACGATGTATAAAAAAACCCGCCAAGCAGGATTTGGCCCGGAGGCCAAGCGCAGGATTATTTTAGGGACTTATGTGTTATCCCACGGTTATTATGAGGCCTATTATTTGAGAGCGCTTAAAGTGCGGGCCCTGATTGCCCGGGATTTCACCGAGGTTTTTAAGGAATATGACTGCATAGTTACCCCTACCTCGCCGACCACCGCGTTTCGCCTGGGGGAAAAGTTAGAGAATCCCCTGGCGATGTATCTTTCGGATGTCTATACCATCTCGGCTAACCTCGCCGGGGTGCCGGCAATATCCGTTCCTTGCGGCTCAAACAAAGCGGGACTGCCCATAGGACTGCAGATAACCGCCAAGGCCTTTGATGAGGAAACGCTTTTTCGAGTTGCCTATAATTACGAGCAAGCCACTCCCTGGCATAAGCTGAAACCTAAAATATAGTTGGTTAGTTGGTTAGTTGGTTAGTTGGGTGGATAATTAAGTAGATTTTAGATGGCATTTGAGCAGATTGAGAATCTTAGGATATTAAAAGAGGCTGAAGAAATAGCTGATAAAATTTGGGACGAAGTTATCGTATGGAATTATTTTGCCAAAGATAGTATAGGCAAGCAATTAGTTAAAGCCGCGGATTCAATAGGAGCTAATATAGTTGAGAGTCAGGGAAGATTCCATCCAAAAGATGCTATAAATTTTCTTTATATATCCAGAGGCTCGCTTAAAGAAACTAAATATTGGCTTAAAAGAGCCACAAATAGGAAATTATTAACGATGGATACTTGCGATAAATTTATTGATAGAATTAATAACTTAGCGCCTCAACTTAATGCGTTTATAAAAAATCAACAAAAGAGAAAGTCCAACACCAACAAACTAACCAACCAACAAACCAACAAACTAACCAACTATGTTTTATGAGACAGTTATCGGTTTAGAAGTGCATGCTCAGTTAAAGACTAAGACCAAGGCCTTTTGTGGGTGCCTTAATGAATTCGGGGCCCTGGCTAATACGCGGACTTGTCCGGTGTGCCTGGGTTTTCCGGGAAGCCTGCCGGTGCTTAATGAGATGGCTTTTGAGCACGGGATGAAGGTAGCTTTGGCCTTAAACTGCCAAATCCAGAATTTTACCAAGTTTGACCGCAAGCATTATTTTTATCCTGACCTGCC
>DOMD01000163.1 GCA_003510525.1 Candidatus Omnitrophota bacterium | reverse complement strand
CGGAAAACGGTTTATCATAATCTCATACAAAAGCTTCAATTGTGTTTTTAGATCCGCTTTCTTTAGTTCATCCAGGCGCGCGTTCACATCCCGGCTTATTGCTTCGCGAATAGTCTTAAGGTCAGAATCAAACAATTTGAAATAATCACCAACAACTTCATCAGGATAGCGTTTTGCCTCCAGGTAACATTTAGCTATAACATTGGGGAGATAAAACTTATGAAACTTCTGTAACTGTTCCGGCGTAAGCGTTAAAACGCGAGGGTAGGATTGATCGCGCGCGCTAACTAATATTAAGGTTACCGGCGAGCTCACGCGCGTCTCAATCAATAGCGCTGCCCGCGGAAATAACACATACATATCCGCAAGGCCTGTCTCAAGCGCGCTGGAGGCGCTCAAAAACTCTCCTATATCCGCAAGGCAGGCTTTTTCAATCGCATTTANNGGGGTCAATCGCCCAAAGCTTTTCTTGTTCTCCTGGATAAAACGCTCCAGGGCTCGCGCCGTCCAAGAATTTTCCCCGCGGTATTTCTTTGCTTTTCTTAGATAAATTTTTTCCTGGATATTAATGTATTCTGATATTACCGTAAAGTCAGGATTGGTGATTTTCTCGCGGCGGTTAAGGGGATTTTTTATTCGCGGCGGCGTAAATGCCCAGAGCCAAAATATTANNCTTCCTTTGAAATGGCCTTTTCCGGGCTGGCTAAACTTGCCTTAACAAACTCGTCTCTAAAACGCGCTATAAAAAAGGAAATATATCCCAACTTATCTATCTTCCGCAAGACACTCTTTAAATTATTCTTCGCGTAATTAAGGTTATTTTTTTCTAATTGTCTTTGACAATTTCCTAAAAGCTGCCAGGCATTACCAAATATCGGCTCGCCTAAGCAATGCTTCATTCTTTCGCTATTTAAAATACCGCGGATATTTGGCCAGGCCGCTTCTTTATTTCGTTGATCCAGATAATCTATATTTTTTTGAACAAAAACTTTAAGCATTTTGTTACGCCTCTTAGAAACTTCCCTTAAAATTCCCAACCTTCCGCTTTGGGTAGTATCAATCATTGCAAGAAGCGAACTTCTCCGCGCCTTCAACAACCTCTCTACCATATATTTTGTGTTTACGGCGCGCTCCTTGTCTTCAATTTTAATCTGCCCTAAAAGCACACCTATCCCCCAATAGGCAATGTCTTTTTCTAAAACCCGCGCTTTTTTCAAAGGAAGGGCTAATTCGTCAATATCGCTTTGCTTTAAATTGCTGGTTATGATTCTTAACGCTTTATCTATCCAGGCGATTTCTTTTCCTTGATTATCTATCTGATGGTCAGTGGCGCGGAAGGCATCATAAAAAAATTCATACTTTTTGGGAACAGACATCCGCATCGGCTCTTTCTTGTTTTCTTCTAATTCATAATCTATTAATTGCCCCTGGCGGACCCTCCAAAACAAATCCTTCTCATCAAACCAGATAACAGCTTTCTGACCATAGCTCTGACTGCCGGCAAAATGCTTTATTTCAAAGGATAAGCTATTGAGTATCATTAAAAGAACAGGCTGTGCCGCAGTCTCATTATTTTCCTTAATTAACTTTACCGCGTTCTTAAGAGCGTCTTTTATTTGTTCGCTTAAATAGCTGTCCTGAATAAGATTATTGATTCTAGCAATAATTTCGCCTTTTTTATTATCCGCTCCTTCTAATAAACCCTCATCNNTCTCTGTTTTCAAGCGCTGAGGCAGTAGTCATAAGGGAAACAAACTTATCAACCCCGCGCGGGATAATCCCCTGAACAGGAACACCATCCATAGGAGAAGCGCTGTTATGTAAGTTAACGTCGCTTTTTGGTGATGTTTGCATATCGGTTAACGGTGAAGAAGTATCTCGAGAACCATCATTTTGAGCCGCTGTTTTCTTCGGTTTTTGATATACCGCAAGCCTTATATCTCTTAATTCTCCTAAAAATACGTTTACAGGTTTAATCACTGCATAGATAAATGCCGCAATCCTCTTTGATTCTTTAAATATAGTTTCGCGCGCCTTTAAATATGCTTGGCGATGCGTCAGCTTTTCAACCGGTATTTCGTAAATATGCGCCCACGGGAAACGCCATGAGCCGTAATTTTCATTTCCCGTAAGCCTATCCCAGGCCTTCACTGCTTCCGAATCACGATTTGCATTCTTTGCCCTCACCTCAAGCGGCGCCGTAAACATAAGAGTAACCGCCTCTTTCCAGGGATACGGCTCGCTGGTACGGACAACCACTCCCGCGTACTTTCCGGATGCGACTGTTTTCTTTACTATTGCGCGCAGATAGCTTTCAATGGCCTGCTTTACCCGCGGAGAACGGGCTATGGCATAAAACTCTTCCCTCCGGTTATCAATAATTACCCGTATCTCTTTACGCAAGGAATGGCCCCTCCGCTCCATAATCTCGGAGGTATCAACACCATCAATCTTTACCGGCTCACACGTATAATCTATACGCGGCAATAGTTCTTTTAGACATTGTGCCACTTTTTCCTGATTATTAATATCTATCGCCTTGTTTTCCATTTCTTTCCACAGCAAGTAAACAGCTGACTCCATAAGGAATCCGGTATTAATATAGCGGCAGCCAAAGAAAGCACTTAAGGCATGGCTCACCGCTTTACGATGCGATCCCATAAGGCCGCAGACCACGATAATAAGCTGTTGTTTAAAAAGCAGTTTCATCGCCAGCTTCTTTATCCGCGATGGTTCGCGCAATAAAGGCAGGCTGAAGGAAAACGTGCTTCCTTCTTTTTCCCTGCTTTTTATCCATAACTCTCCGCCTGCCGACTCAACGGCTGCTTTAATTGAACGCAGCCCCCTGCCGCTGCCTTGCGAGAGATTTTTGGCCTCCGTATCACCTTTTACTATAGTATCTATTCTCTTGGCTGCTATGCCTTTGCCAAAATCCCTAACGCTGACAATAAGTTCTCCCCATCGCTGACGAGCTTTAAGAATTATCTTTTTTGTGCCGCTATACTTTATCGCGTTTAATATAAACTCATCAAAAGCCATATCAAATACATCTACCTGGACAGCAATAACCTTTTTTAAAGAATGTTTGACGCCTAATTCAAAATTAACCGCGGGATATTTCATCTTCAGCGCTTGCGTCCTTTGCCGTATAATCGCGAATACGCACACGCGGGACATTGAATAAGGGACCCAAAAACGCAAAGAATCCATAACTTTTATTGCTTTTGTATACTCTTCAGGCAACACTTCATTCACCAGCTGTTTTAGTTTATCCGGAAAATAATCCGTGTTTACTTTTCGAAACTCCTGAAACGCCAAGACAAAGGAGAGAAAATTATCATTTA
>DOMD01000102.1 GCA_003510525.1 Candidatus Omnitrophota bacterium | reverse complement strand
TACTCTTTCCCTTTCTCCAATAATCCTGTTAGATTGGAACGCACAATAAGCTCAGTAACAAGAGGCCGAGCCGATTCCACGAAATACTCAAAACCGGGATTTAATTCCGGGGCTCCACCGGTAATATCTAAAGTTTTAATGTTACTTCTTTTTAGAAAGATAAGAATATCATTAATGACTTTTTTAGACATGATATCTTTGCCTTGAGGCGATGCCTCGATATGGCAATGCGCGCAGCTTTGATTGCACAGATTACCCATATTGGCTTGAAGCGTAGTTAATCCTCCNNCTCGACGCCGCTATCTTTCATTTAAAGAACAATAAGCTGGTACCCTTTTCCAATCCATTTTACGATACTCGGATGCCCTTCATACTCGGAAATCAATGGAGATTGCCGGCGCCTGAGTTTTTCTTTGACACCGAAAGCAATGGCGCAAAAATCACAGATGACTTCTACGGCTCCCGTCTTCTTAAGAGATTGATACATAGGCAATAGCTTGCTTTGTGAATCAGGATTCGAAAGCTCCTCAGCCCATTCAGTTCCGGCTCCGTCAAAGATTAAGACGACATCATAGCCTTTTTCTTTCAATTCGCTTGTATAGAGAAACGCGTGAAGCGCGCGGGCCATTCCTTCGTGAGTTTCCTTGCCTGCCTGTAAGACAATAGCAAATTTCTTTTGCGCCGTCTTAATCTTATACGCGCTGTATCCAGCACATAAAAAGGCTATACATAACAACACCGTAAGGACTGAATTGTGTTTCTTCATCAGGATCTCCTCTCATCGTTTAAGAGCTAATTCATCACGGCATATTTAAAAATGGTAAATATTATTTTTAGTCCCGCCATGATAACACCCGGAACTGTTCCGCTGATTTTGGAGGCGCCGATGCGTTTCCGGTAGTCTACTGGAACTTCCATTATTTTTAAGCCTTGTCTGACAGCCTTAACCTGCATCTCAACGTTCCAGCCGAAATCTTTATCCGTCATGTTAAGGCTTTTAAGACTTTCAAATCTTATAGCGCGAAACGGACCCATATCCGTGAATCCATATCCAAATAACCTGTGTATCAGAAAAACCGCAAACTTGTTCCCCCAGTATTGCTGAGGCGTAAGCGCGCCGTCCTCCCTCAGCCCGAGAACGCGAGAACCAATAACAAAATCCGCGTTTCCGCTGGCAATCGGCTCAAGCAAACGCGTAATTTGCTCCGGATAATCGCTATGATCTCCATCTATAATTACAACAATAACTGCATTATCAATACTTTCAAGCCCCTTCAAGCACGCAGCGCCGTATCCCCTATGAGGTTCCTCAACAACCTTTGCGCCGTTTCGCAGGGCAATCTCTTGCGTTGCATCAGTACTCGCATTATCAACAACCACAATCTCATCAACAATATCCTTCGGCAATTCTTTAATTACCTGAGCTATCGATTTTTCCTCATTAAACGCCGGTATCAAAACCGAGATCCGTTTATTATTTAACATAGTCTAGCGCATTTCTTTTACGTATCACAAACTCCCAAATAAAAAATAGAAAAAATGGCACATACTGGATAGCATTCAGTACCGGGATTTCAAAATTACCCGCTCTCATCACTCCAAAATCATGGGCAAACGATAAATAACTAAAAATCAATAACCAGGAAAGCAGAAGAAGCGATCTGTACGGAAAAAAACACAGAAAAGGAATCGCCCAGCAAAAATACCACGGCTCTCCTACCGGATTCAACAGAAACAGCGCAACTAATGTGAACAGCACATTTTTTATTAACAGCAGCGGATCGCCGCATTTCCTGCGCGCCAAAATAAACAAAATGCCAATAAAAATCAAACCGGTTACCACCTTTGACAAAAAGAAATCGCTCCCCGCTTGGAGATGGGACGCATCCAAGGCAGACTGCACCACGATAAATAAACTTTCGTTGTACGCCCATTTTTCAGAATAAATGCCCAGCCCCGCAAAGACCTTATGAAACCCCGTATGGCCCCAGATTAAAAATGGCATATACATACCTATGATTCCAAGCGCAAAAACCACCAGATGGCGAATTTTTATTCGCTTTATAAAAAAAGGCAATAAAAGCATCGGGTAAAACTTAGCAAGGCCTGCCGCAGCCAGGCTTATACTGCCAGTTAATGCCTTGTTTTTGACAAGGAAATAAAGCGACAAGAGTACCAAAAAAATAGTTATTGAATCGTAATGCCCTGAGTTAGCAATCTCTTTTAAAACAAGTGGCGACCATCCGTAAACTATGGCTAACGACGGATTCAGCTTAAAATGCGAAAGCAGTAAAACAATAAGCACCAGAGCCAATATATCAAAGAATACAAAAATGTTCTTTAGGGCGAAAATGGAATCTTCCTTTATGATACTTGATGCCGCGAACACCGCCTGCGCCACCGGGGGATATATAGTCGGCACTCCCCTGTGGTTTATCCTCTCAAAATAGAGCGGATTCTTATCACGCAACCCTTTAAGCTGTTTTATTTCGTGGTTGGTTTCGGCTCTTGCCGAATTCACCTCTACCGGAGCGTATTTAAACGGATTGATCCCGTTTTTAAACGATTTACCATCCCAAAGGTAACGGTAGAAGTCACTCTCATGTATGGCAACGCTGGGCAATAGAATCAAACGGAATAAAATAGAAAATAGCATTATGATACCAAATGATTTTACGTTAGCGGGGCTCTTTCCTATCCTGGCCACAACGGCCAAATAAATAAAAAAGGCTATCGTAAAAAGAACAAGGAATATCGCGGTTGGCATATTCTTATTTGGGATCTCATAATAAAACCCGTTATGCATGGCAGCGATGGCGCTGCTAAAAGCGCCAAAAGTAACTGTATTGATAACACTACAGACAGTAACCGGCAAGCCAAAAGAGATAAACGTAACCGCCAACCATATCAACGCCAAAAATATGCCAACCGCAATCAAGAATCCATTCTCTTTTCTAATGTCTCTAATTACCAGACCCTTTCTTTTCTTCCATCATTCCTGAGCCTTTTTTCTCTTCCATTATAGGGATCCTGTTATCATTCTCGTCATAAGTATAACGTTCTTTTCCGTTAACCTTATGTATTCTTACGTCAACAACGCTTAACTTTCCATTTTTATGCTCGACATCAAGATCTAAATCAAGTAATTTACCCGTTTCAGTATCCGTGAAATCAGCGCACGAATAATAATATTCTCCTGTCTTACCGACTCTTTCATGAACCCTGACAAGAGAAAGTTTGCGTGTTTTACCGGTTTCTGGGTCATGCACATCAAATGTCCCTGTTTTTTTAGATTTTTCAAGGACATAATCCTTCATGGTTTGGCGTATATTTTGCGCTGTTGGCTGGGCTCCTTGTGATCCTTTAGGTTCTACGCCGCCGTGTTCTTTTTCAGTACTCGTACCACCGTGTTCTTTTCCGCCATGCTCCGCGGCATAAGAAAATTGCGTGAAACATACTGCAGCAATTAAGGCCAAAATGAAGCAACTAATCTTTTTCATTTGACTACCCTCCTTCATTAAGTTTTCTTATTATGAGTGGTTTACCCCGTCAGAAAATCCATTTCTAACGGGGTAAATTTAAAATTGATTTATCGTTACTCCCCTCCTTTCCTTACAAATTTTTAAAACGGATCTCAGTATCTATATCATTAAATTGCTTACCGTTCAATTCCGCATAGGGGTAAATGAAAAAATTAAGCGGCTGCGAGCTTTTCGCGTATTCAAGATTTATATCTCTGCCGCTGGCAAGATGAATCCTGTGTTCATCAATATGGCCAAAGAAATAATCGCGCTTTTCGGGATGTTTGTCCGCTTCTGATATATCCACTGGTATCCACCCTTTATTTTTCAAATAAAACCTAGCCCAGCAGTGATAGCCATTTATCCTGCCTGCTTCTTTATCCGCGGGAATAGGAAAACCTATTTCAAATTTTGCCGGGATTCCCAAGGAACGGGCTAAAGAGATAAATAATGAATGATAATCGCTGCAAATACCCTTTAGGTATTGTAACGTCAAAAGGCTATCTCCAATACCACAGACCGTGGGGTCGTCCTTAGAGTAGGTGAGCTTATCGATGATATAATCGTAAATTGCCCTGGCTTTTTCTAAGTCAGTTCTCTTCCCCTGAGTTATCTCTACTGCCAGGGCTTTTATTCTGCCGTTTACCGGCACCAATCTATCAGGTTTAAGAAATCTGGAGAGATTCTTCTCTGGCCTGGATAAATCAACCCTCCGACTATGCTCAGGGTTGATAGTGAGCGCAGTCGAACCATCAAAAGGCAGGCCGTATTCCTTTCTCTTTACATTGAAAGAAATCCTTATTTCTGCTGTATTTTCATCTAAAATGTTTTGATCCTGCTTAAGGTAAATAATTCTAGTGCCATTTGTTTTATCTACAATAACCCTATAATCAAAAGGGCTTTCTAATGTAAAATCGCTTACTTTCTGCCACCGGTCGCTGACAGGATAGGGTATCCAGATACGTAAATTATTTACATCCCGGGGGAGGCCTTTCAATACGATTCTTTCTTCTATAAAAAATGCTCTTTCATTATAAACGGCAGAAGCTTCCAATCTTTTGATTAATGCCAAAGCGCCTATGCAACTGATTATAAGAATGGCAATTAATAGGTGAATTCTTTTCATATGGCTTTTCTTACTGGCTCGCTGAATGTAACAATTCCGCCTCATCTAAATCTGAGACAAAAACACAGGCTATTCTTCAGCAATCCACAGGGCGCTGTTATAACCTTTTTCTTTACTCAAATAATACATCTTATTGTTACCGCGATATTTTCAAACACTTTATTCAGGGGCTTCTCAACTGACATCCAACTCTTTTTTTAGTTAACGCTTGATATTTACCAGCCAGTCGTAAAAAAGATACTGAATCTTAACTGTATGGCCAGAAAGATACTCACTGCCTTCCTTCCCCATATATTTTTTAACAAAATCAACCACTGTTCCGGTGGATGCGATAAAATCAGAACCATACCACTTAAAGATTTCAGAGAGATAAAAAACACTATTTTTTTGGTCAAGCCTATTCTTAGTAGTATCTTGAATAAAATTCCGCGCCGCACTATCCAGCCGTTCATCAAGCCCAGCTTCCTGAAAAGTATTTTGTATCTTGGGGCAGCTGCGGGAAGCGCAGACAAGTGCAAAGTGTACCCGCGGATCGTGAAAGCTTTTTCTAAGTTTATCGTTTTCAATATCATTCAAAGTAAGCGTTTCACCAACGACTGAGTATGTAATCTTATCGAAGAAGCCTGTAACCATCTGGACACTAAATAGCTTAGCCAATAATCCGTTAGCCGGGATATACTTAAGCACGGCGTAGATTGTAATCGCGTTATATGTATCTATCCAAAACGCCTTCTGTTCATTTTCGCTTGAATTAGTTAAAGAAACTTTTGCAAGGCTATTAATATAGCGCTCAAATATTCCAAGATCATTTTTCTTCCACTTAAGATAATCAACCGTGCCGCCAGAAACATATTTTTTTAGCAAGGTATCATATATAGTCTTGTCCATATCCTGCGCCGCGCTGGCTTGGCCTAACATCGCCGCGCACAAA
>DOMD01000070.1 GCA_003510525.1 Candidatus Omnitrophota bacterium | reverse complement strand
GCAATGCGCCGGATTCTTTTTATAGGTCATTGGCGAACCCTTCATCGCGTGTTCTAAGTTTAAGGTAGACAGATAAAAAGCGCCTTCAGGCCTTAGAACCCTCTTTATTTCTGAAAGATACCGCGGAATATCCGGCTCCAGGATATGCTCAATAACCTGAAAAGAACAGACGATATCAAAAGAACCGTCCTCAAAACGCAAGGCCCCCGCCTCCATAGGGAGAAATTTCAGATTGGGCCTGCCGTATTTAGCCCGCGCCGCGGCGATAACCGCATCGTCGTAATCAAAAGCCGTAACCTCAAAACCCGCCGCCGCCAGATAATCCGCCCCATAGCCATCCCCACAGCCAACCTCCAGGACATTCTTCCCTTTGGCCTCGCCTTTCAAAAATTCATAAACCTTAAGATGCTCGGCAAAAAACTTTGGCGGAACGCCTTCAGGGATAATCCTGGTCTCTGGTTTGCGCATACTGATTTAGGATTATCCTGTTATGCAGTTTTATAAAATTTTAAAACCTTTTTTAATTTCTCTATTGAGAGGATTATCGTCTTGGAAGTCTTTCAGGACAATAGGGTGGGGTTCTATACGTAAATCAAAATTTCTCCTAAGCCGCATCAGGTTGGAAAGCTCTTTTATCGTATCTTTATACCCTGCCAATACCAGAGCAATATCAATATCACTGTCATCGCTAAAATGATTCTTTGCGTATGACCCGAATAAAAAAGCCTCCCTTATTTTATAATAATTATGCGCAGCAAGAAAATGCACGTAATCACGGGCTAACTTTAAAGCAGTTTTTTTATCCATATCCTAAATTTTCTTATTTTGCCGATATATATTGTGGTAAATTTTTCTGTGCATATTTTGTAGAATTTTAATTTATAGTCGTCGTAACGCGCTTTTATATTAAAACTTGTCAAGGTATCAAGAAAATTCTTTTGTTCTTCCGAAAGTTCAAGCTTGGCCTTATCCGCTATACGCAGCAAATCATGAATATAAGGCGTATTCGCATCAATATTTTTTGTATAATATGCCTTCAGTAATTTTTCAACCACGATATGGCCGACAAATAATGACCATGAATAATTATTACCCCTGAACAAAAAATCCATAGTTTCATAATCATTATCTGAAGATTTAATCCAATATTTTACAATTTCTTTTTTGTCCATGGTAATTGTAATTATAACATACTTTAATATTTATACAAGCCAGATCGATAAAGGAACGTAACCGGTCAGAGGCTGTGAAAAAATTACTGTTTTGCGCCTGTTCGCCTTTATGTCTCATCGGAGAAGAAACACGAAAAAGACATAAAGGGAGATTATTTCACAGCTTCTCACTGAACGGGGGTAATTTATAAAATGTGTCATTGCTGGACACCAGCCGCCCCTATTCACTGACGCATTGCAAAGGAACTAACCAAAGCTAACCAAAATTGATATTCAAAAATCTTTGCGGCATTTGGAAAAAATCCGTCGTTTAATGTCTAAGGCTCGCTCTCCTTACAAAAATATGACTAAACAGCAGATAATAGACGAAATCCGCAAGACTAGACAGAAACCGCCACCACGCACGACTGCCTTTCAAAATCTATAACACCATAACCTGCCTTAATCTCATCAAAGCCTCTCTCAAAAAATGAAACTCCGTTCCGCTGAATGAACGAAGCGATTTCCCAGAACTAAATACTAAAGCTGCAATAAAAACCGCCCCCTTAATCCCAGGGCTAATTTCACATTTCAAGGCTTGATAACATATGACCACTAATTCCCATGAATGACTACGGATATTTTTACGGATATAGTAATTTCTATAAAGCCAGAATCTTAATTTCCTGTTCCAGGATTTGATAATCTTTATCCTTGGTAACCAAAGGAAAGCCTTCATCCAAAGCTAATGCCGCTACATAACTATCCGCTATGCCTAATTTATAAACAGCCTTTATTCTTCCCGCGTTAAGAATAACTCTTTCGTTAGGATATAAAACCGGAAGATTCCAGCTTTTTACAATCCCGTATATCCTGTCAGCCTCAGCCCGATCTTTCTTATTCCAAACTACATAATAAAGCTCAGAAAGACATATAAAGGGAAGTTTAGACAGAGGAAGAACCTTTAATACCGCGGCGGCCTCTCTTTCATCCGCTAAAAAAGCAATTAACGCGGAAGTATCCAAAACAAAACCTGCCTTAATCACCGGAATGCTCCCGCTTTCTTAAATTTCTTCTTTCCATTATAAGGTCATTGGTCGATACGCCTTTTAGCATTCCCCTGGATTTAAGCAAAGACTTCTCCGGTATGGGAATAATCACCACCTCTTTGCCTAAATCCAATAGCTCTACCGTACTTTTTTGTCTTAGCCCATATCTTTTCCTTATAGAAGCCGGGATAACCATCTGACCCCTGGCCGATACTGTTATAGTCATGGCATTCACCTCCTGTCAAAACTATACACCGCCACAGAAATATTGTCAAGCAAAAAGTGTAATCATCATACTTATGTAATAAATTGCATACATACACTCATTTTCACCTCGCGGCTTCATCGCTTCCGCCGCCGCCTCATACGCGGGTCAAAGGGATTACCCGTTCAGATGACTGTCAAGGGTTATTTTGGAGTTTTGAAGTTTGACCCCTGTTCTCTTTGTTTTACTTATCATCTTCCTTATGTCCTTTCCAGAAGTATATGATTTAAAAATTTCATCCTTTGAATAAGGATAATCTAACACTTATAAATTAAGCGTCATTTGCGAATAATTACCCATTGCCAACCAACCAACAAATTCATTCTTGACGCCGCGCGAGAATTATGTTACATTTAGTAACAGAGGTGATAAAATGAGAAAAATTGATATTCAAAAATCCTTGCGGCATTTGGAAAAAATCCGTAGCTTAATGTCTAAAGCCCGCTCTCCTTACAAGAATATGACTAAACAGCAGATAATAGACGAAATCCGCAAGACTAGACAGAAACTCTGGGAAGAAAAACTTGTTACTCATTCTCGATAGCAATGTATACATCTTCGCTTTAGGCGCTGTGCGCGACCCGCAATGCGAAGACCTGCTTAATCTAATCGCTAAAAATCCAGAACGTATTTTTATACGCATACCTCGGTTAATCCTCACCGAAGTCCGCAACAATCTCACCATAGAAGCTTTTAAAGAATTTATGCTTTTTCTCCATAAGAGAACCATAATAGATGAAGACTCTGAAATTCCCTTTGAATTAGGCTCAAAATATGAAGCAATGAACCTCAAGCCGGCCGACGCGCTCATCGCCGCATACGCCGAATATGTCGGAGCTGAAATTTTGGTCAGCGAAAACCGCCACTTTCTATCCCGCCAAACTAACCTTCCATTTAAAATCGTTAATGCTGAATAACTTTGTCTTTTTCGAAAAGGAAAACCCTTTCCTCCTTAGCCACCCATTTCATCCGAGGGGTAAAACCACTCTTAGAAAATAAACAAAAATATTCCTTCCTATCTTTCCTGCCCCATTCTACTTTTTGAGATTTTCTCTTCAAATCTTCATAGATATTAGTTCCAACTTCTTTTTTAGACCATTTAACTTCGCCAAATAGAATCTCATTAGTTGTCTCATTTAAAGCCACGATATCTATCTCTTCGTTCTTATCCCACCATCTGCCGACTCTGTGCAATATGAATATTTTATCTTGATATTGATGGAGAACCTCCTGGGATACCTTTTCGTAATTGCGCGCAACGATATATTCAAAAGAATCCTTAAATGCTTTTAATGACGGCAATTTATTCCCTAACTCCAACTCACCCATAAAAGGAAAGCAATAATTAAACCAGAATTTGAAAAATTGATCCTTAAGATAATACCTGCCTTTTCTTGAGGCTCCCGGGTTTTTTTCTGTAATCGGAACCTGCTTTTCTATAAGGTGCAGGTCTTCCAGAACAAAGAGATAATTATGGAGAGCGCTTTTCTCTAATCCTGTTTCATTAATAATCTCACTCACCTTTGTGCGATCATAACCAATGGCCTTTAAGACGCTGAAATAATTGCGGGGTTCTCTCAATTCCTCTTTTAAGATAAACTCTATTTCCTCATACAAGATTTTTTCGCGGGTAAATATTTCTTCTTCAACGGCTTTTTCTAATGAGGGATATCCTATCAGTTTCAAAATATAAGCCGGCATCCCTCCGGTAACACTGTAAGCCTTCAGCGCCTCTTCAAAATTGTACTGAGGAAAAAAGTGTCTTGCCTGTAAATAGGAAAGGGGCTTTATAAACAATTGCCCTGTCCTCCTTCCATATAGAGGCGCCTTGTAAGCGAGGACTTCATCCTCCATCATTCCTATGCTTGAACCGCAAAGAATCAAATAAATAGGCATATCCTTTAAATATTCATCCCATCCGGCCTGAAATATTGAAGAAATGCCTTTATTAGCTTCCGCTAAATAAGGAAATTCATCTATTGCTAATATGAAACGGCCAGGCTTTTTATCGCCAGCCCGCTCTTTCAGGTAGTGGAACACCTCATCCCATTTTTCAAAACCGCGTTTCTTAAGCGTTATGTCGTTAAAAAGATCACCGATGGCCTGGCCTAGCGAAAATAGGTTTTCTTTCTCCGAAATCCTCCTGGCTAAAAAATAGGCCGCGGGCTTAGCCTGGATGAATCGTTTTATTAACTCAGTTTTTCCTACGCGGCGCTTGCCGTAAATAACTACCAGCTGAGAACTTTTATCCTTCCAGAATTTATCCAATGCCTCAAGTTCTTGTTTTCTATTTATAAATCTCATCCTTGGCCTCCTTTTTTATAAGTCTAACCGTAATTAGACTATTATACTTTAGACTTCTTGTCAAGCCTTTTTGGAGATTTATCTACTCTTCCTTCTTGACATCAACACACAAGTATGCTATCTTTATTCTTCGAGGTGATAAAATGAGAAAAATTNNTTAGACTTCTTGTCAAGCCTTTTGGGAGATCTATTTTTTCTTTAGCTGATATGGGTGACCTTGGTTTTTACCTTGCTTTATTGTTTGCGGAGTCATTGCCTCAGCCGTTACCTCATACACATCAACCGGCCCGGTTTTCTGCACGCACATTGTATTTGGATTAGGGCATTCCTGGGAGGAGAAACTTTTGACGAATTCAAGGCCCTGGTCTCGAGGTAAAGTAAAACTCTATGTTTCTGTTTTGATGGGAAGAAAACGCCTTTAAGACATCTTGTTTGGTCTCCCCTGCCGCTAATAAACCCAAGAGCCGAGAAACCGGAAAACGCAGATTCCTTATGCAAGGCTTGCCCATACAAACCTCCGGATTAACTGTTATTCGTAAAAATCGCATTTCAATCACCTCCCCATTATGCTTGCCATATCGTCAATCCATTTTCAACTAATAAAAAGGATTTATCTACCATCTTCTATAAGCCGACTTTCCTTCTTGACCTCTATATAAATATGTTATCTTTATATATAGAGGTGATAGAATGAAGAATTTGAATCCTAAAG
>DOMD01000022.1 GCA_003510525.1 Candidatus Omnitrophota bacterium | reverse complement strand
GTTATTATTTCTGACCGCCCAGGCCAATGAGAGAAAGAATGAACCCCGCCCTTCCTAAAGGCGGGAATAATTTGAAAGGAAGGGCGGGGTGAAACTTCTAATTAGGGGCGGACGGGTGGTTGACCCGGCAAATAACCTGGATGAAGTATTGGATGTTTTGATTGAGGATGGCCGGATAGCCAAAATAGCTAAAAATATCAAAGCCGAAGCCGATAAAATAATTGACGCCGCCGGAAAAATAGTAATGCCAGGGGCGGTGGATATGCATACGCATTTGAGAGAACCGGGCCGGGAAGATAAGGAAACGGTTTTAAGCGCCACCCGGGCCGCTTTAGCCGGCGGGGTAACTTCTCTTCTGGCGATGCCGAATACTTCCCCGGCAATGGATTGCGCGGATAATGTCCGGCGGCTAAAAGAAATTATCAGTAATACTTCAGCCGCCAATGTCTTTATTTGCGGGGCGATTACCCATGCCCGTCAGGGTAAGGAATTGACTGATATCGCCGGCCTAAAAAGAGAAGGAGTTTTGGCTATTTCCGATGACGGCTGTTCCGTGGACAAGGAAGAGCTTTTTTTACAGGCGTTAAAAGAAGCCCAAGAAAACAACCTTCTGGTTATTTCTCATTGCGAGGATAAAAAGCTCTCCAATGGCGGGGTGGTGAATTTAGGATGGACCTCTACTCGCCTCGGCCTAAGAGGCATCTCCAAGGAATCGGAATATAAACGGGTGGAAAGGGATATTCAGCTCACCCAGAGGGCGGGCGCGCCTATTCATATTGCCCATGTCAGTTGTAAGGAGTCAGTTGAAATTATTGCCCAAGCCAAAAAAAAAGGCCTNNCGGGAGGATATCTTGGCCCTGAAGCAGGCCTTAAAAGACGGCACCATAGACGCGATTGCCTCAGACCATGCCCCGCATACCGAAAACGAAAAAGAGATTGAATTTGAGCGGGCCGAATTCGGGGTAATTGGTTTAGAGACGGAATTGGCGGTAAGCATCAGCGAACTGATTGATCCGGGTTTATTGGATTGGAGCGGGTTAGTGAGAAAAACATCCCTTAATCCGGCCAGGATACTGGGACTGGGTAAAGGCACTTTAAGTATAGGTACCGACGCGGATCTTGCGGTGATTGACCCGGATAAAGAATGGGTGGTGGAAAAAAATGGCTTGGTTTCTAAGTCTAAGAACTCCGCCTTTTTGGGCCGGAGGTTAAAAGGGGTTGTGGAATATACGATTTGTAATGGCAAGATAGGGTATCCTTTTTAGAAATCGCGGTATTTAAAGATGGAATTAGTCGCCGATTTTCATATACATTCTAAGTATTCAAGAGCCACCAGTAAGGATATGGATGTGGAGCATTTGGCTTATTGGGCCAAGCTCAAAGGCATCCAGATCATCGGCACCGGGGATTTCACCCACCACTTATGGCTGGAGGAGCTCCGGAACAAATTAGAGGATAAGGGAAACGGTTTATATGAATATAAAGGCATTAATTTTATCTTATCCAGCGAGATAAGCAGTATTTATTCTAAAAATAACCGGGGCCACCGTATCCATAACATCATCTTTGCCCCTTCATTTAAGACCGTGGATAAAATCAACGCCCACTTGGCCGGCATAGGCAACCTAGCTTCGGATGGACGGCCGATTCTGGGCCTGGACGCCGCGGAATTAGCCCGGATAATTTTTGATATTGATGAGAACTGCGTATTGGTGCCCGGGCATATCTGGACTCCCTGGTTTAGTTTGTTTGGCTCAATGTCCGGGTTTAATAAAATTGAGGATTGCTTTGAGGAGCAAACCCCTAAAATATTCGCGCTTGAAACCGGACTTTCCAGCGACCCGGCAATGAATTGGCGCTTGAGCGCCCTGGATAGGTATTCCCTGATTTCCAATTCCGACTCCCACTCGCCGCAGAAAATCGGCCGGGAGGCCAATGTCTTTAACTGCGAGCTTTCTTATCCGGCAATAATGGAGGCCTTAAGGACTAAAGATAAAAGCAAGTTTTTATACACTATAGAGTTTTATCCCGAGGAAGGCAAATACCATTACGATGGCCACCGTTTATGCGGGGTGGTATTTTCTCCCAAAGAAACCAAGGCTCATAAGAATATCTGCCCCAAGTGCGGCAAGCCGCTTACTATCGGCGTAAGCAATCGGGTGGATCAGCTTGCTGACCGGCCAGAAGGCTTTAAGCCGGAGAACGCCATACCTTTTAAAAACCTGATTCCTTTGGATGAGATTATTGCCGATGTTAAGGGAATGGGTAAGGCCTCTAAGGCCGTGGAACAGGAATACCGGGGTATCCTTTCCAAGTTCGGCACCGAATTTGAGGTTTTAGGCAAGGTCCCGGAAGAAAATTTACGCAAAGGAATAGACCTGCGCATCGCCGAGGCAATTATCCGGGCCCGCCAGGGAAATGTCCATATCGCCGCCGGTTATGACGGCGAATACGGCAAGGTTTCCATCTTTGGCGATGACGATAAGCCCAAAAAACACGAAGAGCAACTAAGCTTTTTCTAATCGACGGCTTTTTGACAATTGTCCGCCATCGGCGGACGCAAATGAATTGTAAATAGGTATTGTCAAAAAGCTAAAGGGGTGCGGGGAAAGCATTTCCCCGCGCTTTTGGGGTGACAGCGACCCGCCAGGCTTTTTGGCGGGGAGCGCCAGAGGGGCGAAGCCCCTATGGGGAGCGAAGCGTCCTTAAAATACGAAATAAGCTTTAGATAAAAGATAAGTTTTGTAGGTTTACTTGCAAGCCAAGGATAAGCCTATAGCGAAGCGACGCGCCTGTGGCCTAACGGATAGGGCAGCAGCCTCCGAAGCTGCTGGTGCAGGTTCAATTCCTGCCAGGCGCATAAATACAGAGCTAAGAGTTAAGAATTAAGAGCTAAGATCGGGCTTGGTAACAGTTTTTGAAAAAAGTGGAGTGATTTGCCCCATAGAATCATAAAATTATGGTAAAAGTGGGGCTAATATTAGTTTTTTACGGTTTAGGGGAGCGATGAAGGCATTTTTAGTCTTGGAAGACGGAACGGTTTTTGAGGGAGAAGGGTTTGGCTGTCAGGGCGAAGCCTTTGGGGAGGTGGTTTTTAATACCTCGATTACCGGCTATCAGGAAATCATTACTGATCCTTCCTATAAAGGCCAGATTGTGATGATGACCTATCCTCTTATTGGTAATTATGGGGTAAATGATGAGGATGTGGAATCCTGCAAGCCCTGGTTGGAAGGGTTTGTGGTCAAGGAGTTAAGCTCAATCCGCTCTAACTGGCGCTCTACGATGAGCTTAGATGAGTATTTGAAAAAACATAACATTGTGGGCATCCAGGGGATTGACACCCGGGCCTTAACCCGGCACCTGCGGATGAACGGAGCCCAGCAGGGGGTAATCTCAACCCAAAACCTTGATACTGACAGTCTGATAAAAAAGCTTAAATGTTCGCCTCGGCTGGTAGGCGTGGATCTGGTCAAAGGGGTGACCTGTAAAGAGCCATATGAATGGAGTGAGAAATTAGGAGTTATAAATTATAAGATAAAATATAAAGTTGCGGTATTGGATTGCGGAGTGAAATTTAACATCCTACGCAATTTGGCGAAAGCCGGTTGCAAGGTTAAGGTAGTCCCGGCGCGGACTTCAGCTGAACAGATTCTAAAGCTCAAACCCGACGGCCTCTTGCTTTCTAACGGCCCCGGGGACCCCGAGGCTGTAACCTATGTAATTGAAACCGCGCGTAAGCTCTTGGGTAAGCTTCCTATATTTGGGATTTGTTTGGGGCATCAAATGCTGGGGCTGGCTTTGGGTGGTAAAACCTACAAGTTAAAATTTGGGCACCACGGCGGAAACCATCCGGTCAAGGATTTAAAAACCGGGGCAGTGGCCATTACCAGCCAAAATCACGGCTTTAATGTGGATATGAAATCGCTATCCGATAAAAACATAGTAATGACCCATCAGAATCTATACGACGGCACCGCCGAAGGGCTAGAGCACAAAAAGCTAAAGCTATTCAGCGTGCAGTATCATCCCGAAGCCGGACCCGGCCCGCATGACGCCCGGTATTTGTTTGAGAGATTTGTAAAGCTGATGAAAAAATAATAAGCCTTCAGCCTTCAGCTGTCAGCAATCAGTAAAAGCAAAAAATAATCATCTTTTAGCCGATAGCCGATAGCTAAAAATTATGCCTAAGCGCACTGATATAAAAAAGATTTTAATTATCGGCTCCGGGCCGATTATTATCGGCCAGGCCTGTGAGTTTGATTATTCCGGGACCCAGGCCTGTAAGGC
>DOMD01000111.1 GCA_003510525.1 Candidatus Omnitrophota bacterium | reverse complement strand
CAGCCTGAAAGATATCGAGAAATACCCGGTGGATTATTATTTATTTGATACCTTTAAAAAGGATTCCTTCGGAGGCACCGGCGCTCATTTTAATTGGGACATTTTAAAAGGCCTGAAGATAGCTAAGCCGTTTTTTCTCTCCGGGGGATTGAATCCGAAAAATATCATTTGCGCTATTAAGGCCGCGCGCCCGGATTGGGTGGATGTTTCTAGCGCGGTAGAGGCAAAGCCGGGGATTAAGGATAAAGAATTACTCCGGGATTTTATCCACAAGGCGAGGTCACTATGAGTACCAGTATTACTTTTTGCGGCGGCACGCGCACGGTTACCGGTTCAATGCATTTGATTGAATTTGAGGGACAGAGGGTAGTTATTGACTGCGGCCTGTTTCAGGGCCATCGGGAAGAATTTTATCAGGTCAATTCCCATTTTTGTTTTAATCCTTTTCAGGTGAATGCTGTAGTTCTTTCTCACAGCCATATTGACCATTGCGGCAATTTGCCTAATCTGGTAAAAAGCGGATTCCGGGGAAAAATATTCGTTACTAAGCCTACTAAAGAGCTCTGCCAGCTGATGCTCTTAGACAGCGCCAAGATTCAGGAAGAAGACATCAAATTTGTGAATAAGATAAATCTTAGGCGGAATCTGCCTTTACGTAAGCCGCTTTATACCGTAGAAGATGCCCGCAAGTCTTTAAAAAGTATCCGGGCCCTGGATTANNAAAGACTCCGGAGAAACCTTAAAAATTGCCTACGCGGTGGATTTGGGCCGCTGTAATATTCCTTTGTTGCGGGACCCGGACATCTTGGCGGGCGTGGATTATCTGATCATTGAAAGCACCTACGGAGGCCGCCTGCATAGCCCAATAGAAGATGCCCAGACGAAATTGGCCGAGGCCATCAACCGAACCGCCTCCCGGGGCGGCAAGGTGATTATTCCTTCTTTTGCCCTGGAACGCACCCAGGAGGTAGTCTATTATCTGGGGCGCCTGCTCAAAGAAAAAAAGATTAAGCCCATTCCTATATATGTGGACAGCCCCCTGGCCTGTAATATCACCGATGTGTTTTTAAATAACAGTGAGGTTTTTGACGCTCAAGCCCAGGCGCTCTTAGCCAAAAACGCGGACATCTTCGGGATAAAATCTATCCATTATGTCCGCACCAGCGACGAATCAAAACAGCTTAATTCCAGCAAAGAGCCGATGATTATTATCTCTACCTCCGGGATGTGCGAATCCGGGAGGATTCTGCATCATTTAAGAAATAACATCATGGATGAGCGTAATACCATACTCGTAGTCGGCTATATGGCCAGGAATACCCTGGGAAAGAAAATAGTGGAAAGACATAAGCGGGTAAAGATATTCGGGGAGAGTTTTGAGCTTAAGGCCGAGGTGGAGGTAATTAACGCCTTCAGCGCCCATGCCGATAAAAATGAGCTGGTTGATTACGCCTTGAAGACTCAGGGCCGGCTGAAGAAAATATTCATCGTCCACGGCGATATGGATCAATCCGAGGCCTTGGCTCTAGAGCTAAAAACAAAAGGCTTAAGGCCGCATATACCTAAAAAATTCGAGACAGTAGCTTTAGAGTAAAAATCTGAATCAGGCTTTTTGGAATTTCAAGCCGGTAACCTATTTGAAATCCTCCCCTTACCAAGGGGAGGCGGGGAGGGGTAAAGAAAGCGGCTTTGCGGTAAACAAATAAACTTATCCACTCAAAACTTCAAAAAATCCAAACTTATGATAAAACATTCGCTAAAAATAGGGCTTAGCTTCGGCCTTAACTCCGGGATAATCACCACCCTGGGTTTAATCGTGGGTTTAGATTCCGGGACCCATTCCAAGCCGGTAGTCATCGGCGGGATACTGACCCTGGCCGTGGCTGATGCCTTTTCGGATGCCCTGGGGATACATATCTCCGAAGAATCGGAAAATAGACATACCGAGAAAGAAATATGGGAATCAACCATATTTACTTTTTTGGCCAAATTAATTTTTACCCTGATCTTCATTATCCCGGTCTTACTCTTTTCTCTGGAGAAGGCGATTACGGTCAGCGTGGCCTGGGGNNTTGATAGTTATAGCGATTACCCACTATGTTGGTGATTGGGTCCGGATAAAATGCGGCTAAGGTTTCGCGCTTTCGCATTTCGCTTTCGCATTTTATCCTTGACAGCCGTATCTTGAATTGTTAGAATGAGTTGTGTAAGATTAAGGCATTAGGCCAAAAGGAGGATAAATGGCAAACAATACCATAAAGAAACCAGCCATAAAAAAACCAGCGGCAAAGAAGGTGGTGGCTTTTAAGTGTACCGCGCCTTCGGCTAAGAGGGTGTGTTTAGCGGGAAGCTTCAATAACTGGGATGCCGGTTTTCTTTCGGCTAAGAAAGACGCTAAGGGTAACTGGGCGGTCAAGATAAACCTTGATCCCGGCAGATACGAATACAAGTTTGTGGTGGACGGTTCCTGGATTAACGATCCCAACTGCAAGGAAACCGCCGCGAATAATTTAGGCAGCGCCAACAGCGTCTTGGTGGTTAAGTAAAACTTTATTTTTTTTTGATGTATTCTCTCTAAAAAGTATTCCCCGCGTCTATTCTAGTGGTTTTCTCAAGAATATATGCGGGGTTTATTTTTCACAGATATCGCCTACCGACACCCCCGAGGCGCAACAAGTTGCTCCTCGGGGGTGAATGAAGGTTATCTTATTATGCGTTATATCTATGGTCCGGTAAAATCCAGGCGCTTGGGGCTGTCTTTAGGAATAA
>DOMD01000152.1 GCA_003510525.1 Candidatus Omnitrophota bacterium | reverse complement strand
AGTTTGTTGACCGGGGCCCGCAATACCGAACGGCAATCTTCTATCACAATGACCGGCAAAAAAAGCTGGCGGAGGAATCCAAACAAGAATTGGAACGATCCGGCGTATTCACCAAACCCATCGTCACGGAAATCCTTCCCGCCTCAACTTTCTATAAGGCTGAAGACTACCATCAGGATTATCATCGAAAGAGCGCGCGGAAATATAAAAACTACCGGCTTAATTCCGGCCGGGATCAGTTTTTAAATAAGGTCTGGGGCGCTGCCTGCGCCTTGCCTTCAGCTAAGGAAAAGGACAATATATCAGAAAAGCCGGCCAGGGAAGAACTAAAAAAGAAACTCACTCCCTTACAATTTAAGGTTACCCAGGAAAATGCCACTGAAAAACCCTTTGAAAACGCGTATTGGAATAATAAGCGCGAAGGAATTTATGTGGATATTGTTTCCGGAGAGCCGCTGTTTAGCTCCTTGGATAAATTTGATTCCCAGACCGGCTGGCCAAGCTTTAGCCGGCCTCTGGAACCGAAAAATATTAAGACCGAGGAAGATGAGACCTTATTTACGCCCCGGACAGAAGTTAAAAGCGTTCAGGCGGATTCTCATCTGGGCCATGTCTTTAACGACGGCCCTCAGCCCACGGGACTGCGCTATTGCGTCAATTCCGCGGCCCTGCGCTTTATCCCCAAGGCGGATTTAGAAAAAGAGGGCTTCGGAGAATACAAAAAGCTCTTCGGTCAATAATCTAAACAGAACACAACTAAAATAATTCACTTGCCGCGTTAACTCAGAAAGGAGCGTTTTAGAGATATGGATTTATTATCCGCCGCTATACTGGGAATTGTAGAAGGTATCTCTGAATTTTTACCCATATCATCCACCGGACATCTGATTTTGACCGCTCAACTGATGCGGCTGGAACAGTCAAATTTTTTAAAAAGTTTTGAGATCGCGATACAGCTGGGAGCTATTCTGGCGGTAGTGGCGCTCTACGGAAAGCGCCTGGCAATGAATTTCAAAACATTAAAACTGGTAATAGCGGCATTTATCCCGACCGCTGTAATTGGATTTATCTTCTACAAAATGATCAAAAATGTCTTTTTTAACAACAATCATATTATTCTCTGGTCTTTACTCTTAGGAGGCATTTTCCTGATTATTTTTGAATTACTGCACCGCGAAAAGAAAGAGGCATTGGATGAGATCCCTTCAATGTCATACCCACAGGCGTTTATGATCGGAATTTTTCAATCCATCGCGGTCATCCCGGGAGTTTCCCGGGCGGCGGCCACCATAATCGGCGGCTTAATTCTGGGCCTAAGAAGGAAGACAATAGTGGAATTTTCTTTTCTTTTAGCGGTGCCGACAATGGGAGCGGCGGTAGCATTAGATTTAATAAAAAGCGCTGGCGCCTTTAAGCCCGGAGATTTTTTATCCCTATCCCTGGGTTTTTTGGTATCGTTTGTCGTAGCGCTTTTGTCCATAAAATTCCTGCTTGGTTTTATAAAAAACCACAATTTTATTCCTTTCGGCATTTATCGGATTATTTTAGCGCTATTGTTCTTATTCATATTTAAGGTGTAATTAGTATCGGGCAAGACTGAAGAAATGATGAATAAAATTACAAAAATAAATATTAGTAGACGCCGATGAAAAAGCGTATAAGTAATATAAGTAATATGGGAGAGATTATTTTTGCGATTACTGCCGCAATTACGCTATGCGGTATGCAAATCCAATCCTTAGCAGAAGTTGATCCGCAATTCGACAGCAGGTGGCAGCATGTGGCAATGAAATATTTATTGAGTGAGCCGCTCGAAAACGAAGAGGCGATTGTCTGGCATCTTGATTACAACGGGTTTGCGGTACGTCTCCCCAATTGCCTGTTGATATTTGATTACAATAACCAGATCCCCGCACCACAGTATGAGAAGCGGCTGGGGACAGAGCCGGTAAAGAGCATGCTCACGGGCGTGATTAATCCCGAAGAACTGAAGGATGAGGACGTGGTCTTCTTCTTTTCGCATAACCACCCCGCGGAAAAGATCATAGAGCTGCTACCGTGGAAGGACATCCTTCGCGAAGTCACGTTTGTGATGACGGAAGACACGTTTCTTAAAAACGAAGAGGCTATTCTCGCGTTTAACGAAAAAGATAAATCCGAGTTTGGAAGAAAAGACGCGTTAAGCGTAATCCATCGTATTCATCCCAATCATACCTATGTCATGCGCGGCCATACCGTGACCGTTGCTGAGGTACCTGCTATCCTAAATCCCGGCAGGAAGGAACCGTATACCGGCGTAGAATTTATAATCCGGACCGCTAACGGCCTTACCGTATATCATTCGGGTTCTTTTATGTGCCGCCATTGCGCAGACCTGAAGATGGTGGAGTATAACCTTCCAGAAAACCTTCCCAAGAAGCATGCGCGCGCGCCGCGTGTTATCAGTGCCGATACGCAATCGCTTAGTTTTAAAAACGGCGGGATTGTTGCCATCAATAAAGAACAATTAGATCTTCCCACACAGCCCGCAGGCACCCGGCGCATTGCGCTTGCCGTATATACTGATCCAAATAATTTATCGGGTAGTGTGTTGATGGCTACTACCTGTGTTCCTGAATTTAGTATTGGAGTAGTGGGAGGGCGCTCCTATGACGGGTTGGGGGGAACTAAGGGTCATGAGCTGCGGAAACTAAGAGAAAAAAATGCTTTTCTCAAAGAGGATGCCTTTTTAGCTGAGAGAAATCCTACCTTTGATGCTGACATTGGTTGGGACGCGCGGCTTGAGTACGAAAAACAGGAGTTGAGCGCCTATTTTGAAGCGCTCGAAGGCAATACTGAGATACTACGGACACTAAAGAATATAGCCATTCAAAGAAACGCCGCGTATCAGGCATTAGTAAGAGAAAATTGCGGCCAGAAGGTTACTCCGCAAGCATGCGATAAACACGCCAATCCCCGGAAGTTTCATTTTAACGTGTATCCCATTAATTATGACACCCCGAGCCTCTGTCGAGGGGAATGTGATCTTGTTACTACTAATTATGAGCGGCGGCCATCCCCGTATTATTTTATGGGTTATTTTGGCGAGATAGGGTTTCCTTTAGTTATTGGCGATAAGAATATAGATAAAATTTACCAGGAGTATAAATAACTGGGGTCAGCCCTCGAAATTAGAAATAGCTTGACATATAGTTTCAAAAGCATAGAATATTGCTATGGCAAGAGCATATAGACTACAAGCGGAAGACTGTTTTTATCATGTAACCAGCAGGGGAAATGACAGAAAACAGATTTATGCCAGTGATTATGATTATCGTAAGTTCCTGGAATATATTCTAACCGCAAAGAAAAGATTCGATTTCTATCTTTATGCGTATGTACTAATGCCCAACCATTATCACCTGCTAATAAAAACTCGGCATGCCAATTTATCGAAAATAATGCACAATATCAATAGCTCGTACACCACCTATTACAACATCAAGCACAATAAAACAGGCCATTTATTCCAAGGCAGGTACAAGTCAATAGTTGTTGACGCGGATAGCTATTTTTCCACATTGACTAAATATATTCATTTAAATCCGGTTAAGGCGAAGATGGTAGAATTACCTGAAGAATATAATTGGTCCAGCTATAAGGGATATATTGAATATAGACCTGATAGTTACATTGATAAAGATCAGGTAGATAAGGTTTTGGGTATTAAAGCTAAAGAATATCGCCAGTTTGTGATAGAAAGAATAGGAGAGAAAGAAGAAAACCCGTTTAAGGGGGTATATGGCGGATTTATTTTAGGTAACGCGAGTTTTATTAAAGACAAACTGAGCGCATTGAAAGAACAGGTGGGAAATAAGGACATCTCGCATAAACGGGCTTTGAGAAAATATGTTTCCGCGGAAGATATAAATGATCTAATGAAAAGGGAATATGGACAAGGCTTTGCAGAGCTGACTAAAAAAAGAACTCGCGGCATAAAAGATAAAAAGATCGCGATATATTTATTAAGGCGGCTTGCGGGATTAAGCAATGCCGAAATAGGCGGACTTCTTGGAATGAACTTTTCTGCAGTGAGCAAGTCAGCTTTAGATATCGAACGTGCTATGGCAAATAGTAAAATACTACAGAAAGAGGTTAATTCTCTTATTTCTAAATTCGAGGGCTGACCCCTCAGTTTCTTAAGTCTCGTAATCAGGAAGGCACCGAGATGTGTCCGATCAACACAATGAAAGATATGTACGAGATCATCAAAGAGAGCGACAAGGTTGTAACTTTTTAACCGGAGATAATATGATTGATACAGATAAATTACGCACCGCATTAGCCAATGAGCGTACAATGTTAGCCTATATTCGCACGGCCTTATCAGCGTGGATTTTTGGTTTGGCGGCAGTCAAGCTTTTTGCTGAAAATTTTTTCATTGTTTGTTTGGGATGGGTAGTTGCCGTCAGTGGTGTCTTTATCCTGCTTTGGGGAATTTTTGAATCCCGAAGACGTCATAGGGGTATCCATCAGCCTAAGTGAATTCTGCACGGTAGCAAAATATGCCCGGTCAACATCATGAAAGACATGTACGAGATCATNNAATTATAATTGTCGCATAACAAAGGGGGCTTGGGTGAGGGTCGGACGAGGCGCGGGGAGCCAGTGATAGTGGTCAAAAAAATCGATGTCCATGTCCATCACTTTTGGGTTTTGGGCATAAGTGATCAACCCGGCCAAAATAAGCGTCCAGCGTCGGAAAACAGGCGATTTTAGGGGTGTTTTAGGAGCTCTCGGGGAGGCCCCAAAGGGCCATTTTGATGGACAT
>DOMD01000119.1 GCA_003510525.1 Candidatus Omnitrophota bacterium | reverse complement strand
TAAATTCGAGGGCTGACCCCTTACTTACTATCTATGTCTGCGAAAATCGCGTCTGTAGCCTCCCAGCGGCGGATTTGGAGAAATTAAAAGAAATATTAGGAAAATAAGCTATAAATATTGCAGTGGTAACTATTATAATTCCCATTTATAACGAAGAAAAAAACCTGTTGGAAAAAATAGGCCAGTTTCGTAATCTATCTAAGTCCGCAGAACTTATCTTTGTGGATGGAAAAAGTTCTGACAATAGTTGTAGTATAGCCGTGGCTTATGGTAAAATTCTTCATAGCAAGGCAGGCCGGGCCGCGCAAATGAATTCCGGCGTAACCCAGGCCAGAGGAGACATCCTGTTATTTTTACACGCGGATAATATTATTTTGACTGACACCTTGGAAACTATAGAGAGAAAAATAACGGAAGATGGTTATATTGGCGGTTGTCTTACGCAGAGAATAGACAATAACGCCCTTATCTATAGATTAATTGAATGGCAGGGTAATACAAGGGCGCGGCTCACAAGGGAGTTTTATGGAGACCAGGGAATATTCGTTAAGAAAAATACATTTCTAAGGATGGGGGGGTTTCCGGAAGTCCCGATCATGGAAGATGTGCTTTTTTCGCGAAGGTTACGGACAATAGGAAAGACAGTTGTCTTATCTGACAAGATTACGGTTTCCGCGAGAAGATGGGAGAAAAACGGGATAATCAAAACCGCGCTGATTTTTAATCTGATTATTATTTTATTCTGGCTGAAAGCGCCCTTGCATAAAATCAAGCAGTTTTATGAGGATATAAGATGAAAGAATGCCTTATTATTTTTGCCAAGGAGCCTGAGAAAGGCAGGGTTAAAACCAGATTGCAGGAATATCTGGGTAAAAAGCTGTGCGTAAATTTATATAAAGCGTTTTTAAAGGACACAGTGGATCTAACTGATAAAATCACATGTGAGTATAAAATCCTTGCCTATGATTCGCGCGGGAAGAGCCCAAGTTATCTTAAGAAAATAGCCTCGCGTTATACATTTTACAAGCAAAAAGGCGATGGTCTTGGAGAAAGGATGCATAACGCTTTTAGATTCGCCAAATATGCCGGGGCGTCAAAAATGGTTATCATCGGGTCAGATTCTCCGGTTTTGCCCGCGTTATCCATAAATAAGGCTTTCGACTTGTTAGCCGGCGCTGACCTGGTATTGGGTCCTAGCCTTGACGGAGGATATTACTTGATTGGCCTTAAATCGCCCTGCGCCAGGTTGTTTAAGGGTATTGCCTGGAGTTCTCCAGCGGTTTTTAGAGATACGATAAAGAAGGCCAAGAAACTTAAGAAGAGAACCGCGCTTTTAAATAAAAGATACGATATTGACGATAAAAATTCATTATTGAGGCTAAAAAATGATTTAAGTAAGATTAAGGATAGAGGCGTCGCGCGATGGACAAAAAAATTTATGAATTCTGTAAGCCGGCTTACAGACAGAAATGACAAAATAGTATAAAATTAAACTATGGATAAACTCTGGTATTTAAAACGGTGCGATATATTCCATGGGCTAAGCAAGCCGGATTTAGATAAAGTCGGGGCCATAGCGCATGAGAGGACTATACCCAAGAAAGAAATTATTTACGCTCCGGAAGACAAAAACGAAGTGATGTTCATCTTAAAGAAGGGCAGGGTGCGGATTTTTAAGCTTTCCAGCGAAGGCAAGATGATGACATTGGTAATTTTAAAAGACGGGGATATTTTTGGCTCAATGTCACTGATAAAAGGGGGCGTATCTAAGTCCTATGCTGAAACCTTAGATGATTCTTATATCTGCGCGATTCGGCAGGAAGATTTTCACAATCTTATCAAAGATATGCCGGGAATTGCCTTGGGACTGGTTGAAAAAATAAACCAGAGGTTAAAAGAGGCGGAGGACAGGATAGAAGACTTGGTTTTCCGTGACGTACCTGGAAGAATCGCCAGCGTTCTTCTGAAGTTGGCAGAGCAATTTGGAAAAGACAATTCCGCCGGCACCCAGATCAGTTTTAAGATCACACATCAGGAGCTGGCGGATATGGTCGGCACGACCCGGGAAACCGCCACAGTCATTCTTAATGAGTTGAAAGAAGATAAGATTCTAAAAATAGAAGACAAGTATATCACTGTTATGGACGAAAAGGCCTTGAAAGAATGGGCTGGCAAGGAATAAGAAGGGAGTATTTACTATGGCAAGAATTCAACCGTTAAAGAAGGAAGAGGCGCAGACTGAGACTAAGGCGATATTTGAAGGCATAGAGAAGAATTTTGGGATAATCCCCAATCTTTTCGCAACCATCGCGCAATATCCAAAAGCACTTAAGCCAATAATTGATTTGTATCAGGCAATAGCTAAAGAATCAATGATTGAGTCGAGATTGCAGGAGTTAGTTAACTTAGAGGTTTCAAGAATAAATCGCTGTAATTATTGTTTGGCGCACCACGCTCAAATGGCTAAGATGTTTGGGCTAAGTGATGAACAAATAAATACACTGAAATCCGGAAACTCAAACAAGATGTTTACAGACAAGGAACAGGTAGTTATAGAATACGCCAGCCAGGTAACTAAGGACGCTGAAGAGGTTACGGAAGATTTATTTAAACGCTTACGTTCGTATTTCAATGATAGCCAGATAGTTAATTTGACTCTTATTATAGGATTGATGAACGTATTCAATCGTTTTAATGGTGCCCTGGGGGTGGAATTAGAAAAATAGGGTGATGCTATGATGATAGCAATCTTTATACTTTTAAGTACGATTTTTTTGGCGTATTCTAACGGTGCAAATGATAATTTTAAAGGAGTGGCTACTCTCCTTGGCAGCGGAGCCAGTGATTATAAATGGGCGCTTTGGTGGGCGACGATAACGACTTTTTTTGGTTCTATAGCGGCGTTGTTTGTCGCAACTAATCTTGTTACTGCCTTTAGCGGCAAAGGGCTTGTGCCTGATGCTGTCGTTAGCGATCCCTATTTTCTTATTGCTGTAGGGTTAGGCGCGGCTTGCACGGTATTTATCGCATCTTTTACCGGAATACCTATCTCTACTACGCACAGTTTAACCGGAGCGCTGTGTGGGGCGGGTATTATTGCCGTTGGGACAAATATTAATTTGCATACACTTGGCGGTAAATTCTTTGCTCCGCTTCTATTCAGCCCGGCGATGGCAGTTCTGCTTACTTTACTAATTTATCCGTTTTTAAAACGGGTAAGGATAGGCCTTGGGATTGAACGTCAGATGTGCCTTTGCGTAGGTGGTAATGCCGAAGCGGTATGTATGCAGAATAACGGGGCAGTTCTATTAAAATCTACAGGCGTTGCTTTGACCTTTGATCAGCTAAAGAATTGTCAGCAAGTGTATTCTGGAAAGATTCTTGGTTTTGATTCTCAAGAGGTGTTGGATAGGTTTCATTTTCTTTCCGCGGGGGCAGTAAGTTTTGCCAGGGGGCTAAACGATACGCCAAAGATAGCCGCTCTTTTATTAGTAGCAAAGGTTTTTTCTTTAAGCTGGGGCTTATTTTTAGTGGCCGCGGCGATAGCAATAGGAGGTTTACTTAACGCGAAAAAGGTGGCTTTGACTATGGGTGAACGCATTATCGCGATGAATCATGGACAAGGTTTTAGCGCTAATCTTGTTACTGCTTTTTTGGTAATTTTTGCTTCTAAGTGGGGTATGCCTGTTTCTACTACGCACGTTTCATGCGGCTCACTTTTTGGCCTAGGACTGGTTAATAAAAAAGCTAATGCATCAGTCATAAAACAGATTATTTTAGCCTGGGTCTTGACCCTTCCGATTGCCGCGATATTTGCCGGGATGTATTATTTTATTTTTAAGCGGATACTCATATAGTGCCGCGCCGTTAATTTTTAAAGGAGGCAGGAATTTCATGAAATATGATTATGATTTGATTGTGATAGGAGGAGGCGCGGCGGGATTGGTCGCGGCCACCGGCGCTGCTGTCTTAGGCGCGAAAACAGCTTTAATCGAGAAAAACAAACTAGGAGGTGATTGTACCTGGTATGGATGTGTTCCATCTAAAAGCCTCCTAAAATCCGCGCAGGTTGTGTCTTTGGTAAAGAGACTTAAGGAATTTGGGATTTCTGCCGGAACACAGAATACGTATGATTCTTCTTTCGTAATGCCTCATGTCAGGGATGCCATAAAAAAGATAAGCACGCATCACCCCGCGGAAGTTTTTGAAAAGAGAGGCATAAAAGTGCTTTTTGGAAGCCCAAAATTCATTGATCAGAATACAATTGAGTTTTCCGCCAAAGGCGGATCCGCCTCCGGCGGAGAAGTTTGCGCCCCATTGAAAGAGAATTAGACGGGTTTGAAAAGGTAAAGAGAAAACTAAAAGATAAAAAAGATA
>DOMD01000047.1 GCA_003510525.1 Candidatus Omnitrophota bacterium | reverse complement strand
ATTACCTCCCCTACCCCTCCTTGTAAAGGAGGGGATTTATGCGTAATTATTATAATAATATGGATATAGTGTTTTTTGGCAGTGGGAAGTTCGCGCTAAAATGCTTAGAGGCGCTGGTGGCGGCTGGGCATAAGGTTAAGCTGGTGGTTACTCAGCCGGACAGGCCCAAGGGAAGGCATTTGAATCTTCTGCCTACCGAGGTTAAGGTTAAGGCCCAGGAGCTAAAGCTTAACCTATACCAGCCGCAAAATCCCAATAGCGAAGAAGCGCTTGGTCAGCTTAAACAATTTGGCGCGGATTTATTTATTGTCATTGCCTACGGGCATATTCTAAAAAAATCAGCATTGAGCCTGCCCAAGCTCTATCCTTTAAATGTTCATGCTTCTCTCTTACCCAAATATAGAGGAGCGGCCCCCATAAATTGGGCCATTATTAACGGTGAAAAGGAAAGCGGTATCAGCATTATTAAAATGAATGAGACGGTGGATACCGGAGACTTGCTCTTGCAAAAAAAGCTGGCCATAGAGCAAAGCGATAATGCCGAGATTCTTGAGGCAAAGCTTGAAGAGCTTTCTGCCCTGTCTTTAATTGAAGCCTTGGATTTAATAGCTAAAGGCCAGGCTAAATTCACTAAGCAAGATGACGCTCTCGCCTCTTTCGCCCCTATGTTAGAAAAACATCACGGCTTAATTGAGTGGAACAAGAATGCCCATGATATTGTTAACCAAATCCGAGGCCTCATCCCCTGGCCGGGGGCATGGACCTATTATCAAGGGAAAATCCTTAAGATCTACAAGGCCGAGGTTGTTGATGGCGGGCCGCGGAATAAGCCGGGTGAAGTTTTGCAGGCTGATAAGCGCGGGATCAGGCTGGCTGTTGGCCGAGGCGCGCTTAAGATAACCGAGCTTCAAATAGAAGGGGGCAAGCGCCTTGACCCGGAGGCCTTTCTCTGCGGGCATAAACTGGCGGTTGGCGACAGATTAGGATGAAAATGCTTGCAGAAAATATTTCCTGTGCTATAATTTAGTTTTCTATTGAAAATTACGCGCAGAGACAATTAAATATTAATGAGGGAGAATAAGATTATGAGAAGAAAAATCACTAAAGAAACCAATCCCGCTTCGGAATACGATTCACAGCGTGAAACCAGAGTTTTATTAGAAGACATGAATAAGGGCAT
The DNA here is from genome assembly GCA_003510525.1 of Candidatus Omnitrophota bacterium. GTDB lineage: Bacteria > Omnitrophota > Gorgyraeia > Gygaellales > UBA12090 > UBA12090. The sequence continues at coordinate 1,393 of DOMD01000047.1, read as the reverse complement.
TAAGATAATTGCTGAACAGCATGGAGATGTTGTTAAAAGATTGGATAGTATAGATTCTGAGATTGGCCTTATTAAGTCTGATGTCGGTTCTATTAAGCTTGAGCTTGGCTCTGTTAAGTCCGATCTCAAATCTGTTAAATCCGAGCTTGGTTCTGTTAAGATGGCGGTTATGGAAGTAGATAATAAACTTACGATAAACATTTCCCGTAATGATGAAAGATTTAGGAAGATTGAAGAAAAGTTATGCCTCAATTAAGAAAAGATCCGATTATCGGCAGATGGGTTATTGTCTCAACCGAGCGCTCCAAGAAGCCTGACCAGTTTGACGGCTCTTCCGGCGGCCCGGCGGAAGGGGAATGCCCTTTTTGTGAAGGCCGGGAAGCGCATACCCCATCGGAAATATCCGCTCTGCGTCCGCGAGGCGAAAAAAACAAACCCGGCTGGAATGTCCGGGTTCTTCCCAGCGTCGCTCCTTTTTTGAGGATTGAGGGAGAGCTGGATCGCCGCGGCCACGGCCTCTATGATGTAATGAACGGCATCGGGGCCCATGAAATTGTGGTGGAAACCCCTCAGCATATTGATAATATCGCCGATTTACCCGTAGAGCAGATTTCTGATGTCTTCGCGGTTTATCAGGAGAGGCTGGCGGATTTAGAAAAAGACCAAAGATTTAAATATGTCCTGGCTTTTAAGAATTACGGCTGGTCTGCCGGAGGAGGCCGGACCAAACATTCCCGCTCGCAGTTGATTGCCACCCCCACTACCCCTAAGCGGGTAAAAGAGGAATTAACCGGCTCCAGGCAGTATTATGAATACCACGAACGTTGTATTTTCTGCGATATAATCAAGCAGGAGTTAGAGCAAAAAGACCGGGTGGTTTTGGATTTAGACGGTTTCCTGGCAGTGGTTCCTTTCGCGGCCAGGTTTCCTTTTGAGGTTTGGATAATGCCCAAAAAGCACGATTGCGACTTTATAAGCTGCGACCAGAGCCATCGGGTATATCTGGCCAAGATTTTAAAGTCCGTGCTTTTAAAGCTTAAAATAGGCCTGAATAATCCGGCTTATAATTATATAATTCATACCGCTCCTTTCAGGCGGGAAAAACACGGTTACTGGAAAACCATAAATCAGGATTATCACTGGCATATAGAAATTATGCCCCGGATAACCCGGGTCGCCGGTTTTGAGTGGGGCAGTGGATTTTATATCTGCCCGGTGCCTCCGGAGGACGCGGCAAAATTCCTAAGGGAGATTGAGGTTTAATGGCTGAATTAAGACGTGACCCCATTGTGGGAAGGTGGGTAATAGTAGATACCGACCATCCCTCTAAGCCGGAAGATTTTGAGCGGGAAGAGCATAGCTACCGGGCCGGAGACTGCCCGTTTTGCTATGG
>DOMD01000154.1:224-3825 GCA_003510525.1 Candidatus Omnitrophota bacterium | reverse complement strand
CCTTAGGGGGCAGTATAGGCCCTGAATATATCCAGTTTCGCGACAAACTCATTAAAGCCCTAAACGCGGCAAAATCCGGCTCTCCGATGATTGACGCCGTTAAAAAGCTCCAAGACCAGCTGCCTGATGATGTGAACGAGCAGGTTTTGAAATTTATCGTGAATGTTAATGATAATGGAGAATCAAAATATCCCATTAAAAAAGACGATCATATTATGATTGGCCATGTGCGGCGTGATCGCGCCAAGTATTTCGCTCGTGTTTTGCAAACCAGGAGATTTGAGAATCTTCTGGGCTATGTAAGATTCGACAAGAATTTTAATGGCGTTTCTATACTGCCGGAAGAAGCCGTGGGGGAAATAAGCAATACATTTTTCGAGAGATTATTTCACCGAGGATATACCTCGGTAAGGATTTCTGAAGACGAGAAGAAAGAACATGTAGGTGATAATGCTAACGGAAGAAACGAACAGCCGTTTCCGGGAGAAAGACGTATTGTCATCGCGATGCAGGAAAGTTCAAAAGCCTATGTGGATACGCCCGCGATGAAAATGAAGGAAGTTGCCGACGCGGTAATAACAGAGCTTGACGGCAAGGTTGATTTTATCCTTACCAATTTCTTAAGTTCGGATATGATGAAACATACGGGAAATTTTGACGCCGCCAAAAAAAGTAATGAAATTACCGACCAGCAGTTAGGGAGAATAAAAGAAAGAATAGACGCGATTAAAGCGGAAACAATAAAAAAACTTAAAAGTAAAATTATTGATTATATTCGAGTTTCCGAGGGTATGCTTTCTCTATTAGTACTTTTAGATCGCGATTATGATGAGTTTTCAAAGATTGTTTCAAGTCATAAAGATAGCTCCCCGCCAAACAAGTTGTTTTACCAGGAAATAAAATTGTTAGAACAACAGGTTCCGCTTTTCATTATCACTGCCGACCACGGAGCCTCCGAAGAGGGTTTAAAAGAAAATCCTAAAGAATCCAATAACTTTCATACCGCTAATCCCGTTCCCTATATCATCTATGACCCGTTAAGAAGACAAAAAATACCTTTAAAAGAAGGTGGAACCATAAGGAATAACGCCGCGACCTTATTGCAATTATTGGGTGAAGAAATACCCAAGGAGTATGATGAAAGTTTATTGCCGGCTGATTATCAAGGCAGTAAAAGAAGAATCGCCTTTGCCGTATTAGACGGTTGGGGCATAAATCCCGATCAAAGCTACCCTTATGATGCCATACGGCTGGCGGATACGCCGAATTATGACTGGTTTGTGGAGAATGCCTCTTTTACCACATTGTGGGCGCACGGCGAAGTTATTGGTTTAAGAAAAATCCTTTCTTACGAAGAAGGGCCGCATCATTTACGGGGCCTGCAAGCCGGGCAAACCGATATAGGCCATATCCATTTATTTTCCGGGCGGGAAGTAAAACAGCCTCTATGGTATATTGATCAGCTTATTAAAGGCGGCTTGGCTAACGGGGTTTTTGACGAAACAAAAGAAGAGGTTAAGGCTCTTATCAGGGAACTAAAAAAAGTGAAAGAAACAGGTCAAAAATTCCATTACCTCACTATCGGTTCGGAGGGCGGAGTTCACGCTTCGCTTTATCATATGTATGCCTTAATGAGATTAGCCAAAAAAGTCGGCTTAGAAAAAGATCAATTCGTTATTCACTTTGGCGCTGACGGCAGAGATGTCCCCACGCGCACCGCGCATCTTTATTTACAGGATGTGTATAAGAAAATAGAACAAATCGGCATTGGTGTTGTTTCGGTTGTTTTTGGAAGGGATATGCTGGTGCGCAAAGAAGGCGCGGAAAATATCACCAACAGGTTGATTGATGTCTTGTCAGGAGAAAACCTAAAAGGTGATGATGTTACATTAAGCCAAGAAGCCTCGACAGGCTCGCCGCTTACGGCAAAAGAACAGTCCGCGCGGAATTTCACTTCCACTATACTTAAAAAAATTAAAGAAGTTTATGATCGGATTGCTCCTGAATATTCCGATATTTGGGGTGATGATGTGCAGAAGGAAGTTGTTGAGCACAGGAAAGCCTTCCTTGAAATAGTTCCCAAGAACGCGGTAGTGGTGGACGCGGGAACCGGTCCGGGCCGCGATGCTGCCTGGTTTAATGATAATGGTTTACAAGCTATTGGAATTGATTTTTCCAGCAAAATGATCGCGGAAGCCCGCAAACGCCATCCAAGTTTTCAATTTAAGCAGATGGATCTTCGTTATCTCGAAATTTACTCAAACACTATTGATGGTATTTGGGACAACGCGGCGTTTCATCATTTACCTCCGGATGCCGCCAAGCAGACACTTAATGAGTATTATCGCGTGATGAAATCTGGCGGCACGCTCTTTTTACGGGTTAAGCAAGGAGATGGTGATATTCTTCAACCGGATAAAAAATATCCTGACGAAACTCGATACTTTAAGTTGTATCAAAAAGATGAACTCGAAAATTTAGCGGCCTCCCAGGGGTTCGAAATTATTGAAAGCGGTATAGAGATAGATTCAAAAAAGGCAGAACAGGCCTGGGTTTACCTCTTCGCCAAAAAGCATGCTTCCGCCGGCTCGCCGAGAGAGCCAGAACCATTCCCAACCAGCTCGCCACTTCACAATACGAGTTTACCTAAAGTTAAGGTTGCCATTAATGGCTTTGGAAGAATTGGTAAAATAGTTTTGAAGGCGTTTCTTGAGAATGCGGATAATAGATTTGAGATTGTTGCCGTCAATGATTTAGACACGATAGGTAATTTAGCGCATCTGTTTAGGCATGATTCTACTTTTAGAGAATTTAAAGGAGAAGTAAGGGTAGAGGGGGATAATTTAATTATTAATGGCCACCGTATTAAGGTGTTAAGTGAGAGAGATCCTGCTCAGCTTCCCTGGAAAGATTTGGGCATAGAAATAGTCATCGAATCAACCGGCAGATTTACCAAAAGAGAAGATGCCGACAAACACCTTAAGGCCGGGGCAAAAAGGGTAGTAATCACTGCTCCGGGAGAAAAAGCAGATTTGACCGTGGTCTTAGGCGTTAACGAGGAAAAATATGACCCGCAAGCACACGAGATTATCTCCAATGCCTCCTGCACTACCAATTGCCTTGCTCCAGTGGTCAAGATTTTACATGAGANNTATGGTCAAATGCTAACCGTACACGCCGCTACTAATGACCAGATAGTATTGGATGGAATGCATAAAGACCTGCGCCGCGCCAGGGCTACTATTGATAATATTATACCTACTACTACCGGCGCAGCAAAGGCCGTCGGTGAAGTGTTACCGGAATTAAAAGGAAAACTTGACGGTTTTGCAATGCGTGTTCCTACAAAGGATGTCTCGGTAGTGTATTTGGTGGCGGACCTACTAAAGGATACTACTGTCGAAGAAGTTAATGCTGCTTTAAAGCAGGCATCCGAAGAAGGGCGCTTAAGTAAATATCTTGGTTACACTGCAGAACAACTAGTTTCCTCTGATTTCCTTGGTAATTCCAAATCAAGCACCATTGATGCTTCTCTTACTAAGGTCGTCGGCGGAAGGCAAGTAGCGGTAGTTGCCTTTTATGACAATGAGTGGGGTTATTC
>DOMD01000154.1:0-147 GCA_003510525.1 Candidatus Omnitrophota bacterium | reverse complement strand
TTTTTGTGATAGATAATTTTTGGAAGCGGTTTAGCGAGGAAAGAAGCGATAATCAAAAAATACAAGCTATCCGTGATGCGATGGCTGTGAGCACGCCTAAGACAGTAGAATCTTCGAAGATTAAAGAAGCAAATAAAAATGAATTAA
>DOMD01000156.1:3770-5763 GCA_003510525.1 Candidatus Omnitrophota bacterium | reverse complement strand
ATGAGAAAAAACTTAACGTTGTTATTGTTTTTGGGGTTGGTTGGGTGTGCGAGTATGGTGTCGTTGTCTAAAGCGACAGCACCAACAAGAGAAAATTTAATAAAGATATCCATCGGCATGTCTAAACAAGAAGTAATTAATATTATGGGGACTAAAACAAAAGAGGCATATTATCACGGAGGATTAGATAAATGGGCGTTCTCTACAATAAACAATCCTTATCGTTCAGAGATTATTCAAGGTAAGGGCAAAACATTGGAAGTTATCTATTATGTAACTGATGATAAAAATAATGATGGTGCCATTTCGGATGACGAACTAACTCCTCTTGTCTTTGATGAGGGTAAACTCATAGGGTGGGGTTGGAGTTTTCTACAGGATAATGTCCAGAAGTATGAATTGAGGATGAGATAAACTTCGCTTTAGATACATAAAGCGAAGTTTAGGGAAGAGGCGGTAGTGTCCCGGGTCCAAAAGCAACAAACACAGGGTATATAATAATGTATGAAGACAAAATAAAAAAGGAACTATTTGAGAAACTTCGTGAACTTAATGAAGTTGTAGAAGAAAGAGATGCAATAGAAGAAAATACTGGCTTATCTTATATGGAATTAAGGTACAAGTGTAAAGACGCTGATTATGGAGGGTTATGTCATCGCGAAATGCAGCTCGAAGATGATATAAGAGTATTGTTGTCCGATAGTAAACGTACACCATTAACTCTCACCGATAATCAATTAAAGAAATTGAGTTTTTATGCAAAAANNGCTCTTAAATTTTGCAGATAACATGAAAGAAAGATTGAAACGAGTCAAGCCACTTCTTTTAACCGCATCTATTGATCCGAGAACCAACGGTCTTTATAAGCAAGTCATAGATTGTTATGGGAACGGCGCATTTGAGGCGAGTTGTGTTTTATGTCGTGCTATTGTAGAAGCTATAGCTAAAAGATATATTGAATATAAAGGATATGGAGATTTACTTGTTGGCGAAGAAAAACAACTCAAAAAGCTAACTGTACCAGGGGTCCTGAGGGAAAAGTTGTCAATCCCAATAGAAATAATTAAAATATATTCAAGAATTGCAAGAAAGGCCGACAGAATATTACACGAAAGAGATGAAAAAGCCGAAGAGAATGATGCTTTAGAGGCAATNNGCAATCTTTTATGGTGGAGTTTCCAAAGACGTTATAAATCAACAAATGATTGAAAAAGAGAAACCAGCAGAATTTATTCAGCAAAAGCAGGTTGAAGATTCTATTAAGCAAGAGGTCGAACAAACTTTATCAGACCGAGCCATTCGTTATTTACAAGTAAAGCCCCACTGGATCGTACCATACACGCATTTCTCAGCTGCATCGGCTGAGTGTAGCTTACTTTTTCGGGATGGACATTTCTATGGGTGTATAGCCATTACTCAGGCAGTAGCAGAGGCTCTCGTGCGATTCCTTTGCAAGACAAACTTTAAGAAACATGACAAGGTGTTCGAGAAGAATGTTGAGAGGCTTTCAAGGAGAGGTTTTATCTCTAATAAACTAAAAGAATCTTTCCTGGAGATATGGGAAATGCGAAATGATTACCATCATTTGAACCCTAATGTAGCAACTGATCGCCAAACATTGGAAGAACTGGCAAGGAAAAAGACTTGTCTTCTTCCGAAGATAGAAAGTGAGATATTTCACGCCGCCGCGGGTGTTGATGGCAAGATAATCCTGGGACAGCCGAAGTATTGGAAGGCAAACGGCAATCAAGCGAAAGTATTTCTTCGACTTAATACATAATTACACGGATAGCTCACACGGGCTACAGGAATGTTGTCCAACGTCGCAAAAGTAGACCTTTTGCGACGTTGGAGGAGTTGGGCGGAGAGTGGTGTCGTCGGTGGGCGGAGAGGGGAGGCCGGCCTTTTGCGACGTTTAAATTAGTTTTTGCGCCAGTAAATAATTAAATTCTTCTTGACAATACATTAAAAATAGTGTAAATTATAAATGAGG
>DOMD01000156.1:0-3632 GCA_003510525.1 Candidatus Omnitrophota bacterium | reverse complement strand
TTTTTAAAAAAAACCGATAAAGTTCCCGCGGGAGAGATTGAAAGGGCAGAACGAATAATGGGAGATTTTTTTCAAAGATATAAAGGGGGTGAAATTGAATTATGAGAGGCCTAAGAAGATTTAGAGACAAGTTAAAAAAAGATCTGAAAAACCCGGAATTTAAAAAAGCGTTTGACGAAGAAGAGACTTACGCTTCTTTAGCTATTCAAACCGCCAGGATAAGACAAAAGGAAGGATTAACTCAGCAGGAATTAGCTAAACGCTTACACACTACTCAACAAACAGTATCTCGGTTAGAGGATATTCATAACAGAAGCTATTCTTTAGGGACATTAATAAAACTCGCGCAGGCTTTGAATAAGCATTTAAAGGTTGAATTTGTTTAGGGTCGTTTAGAGGTTAAGTTTCGGTGAAGAGATTGACACTCTGCGCGGGATTTTCATTGGTCGGCCCTGCGGGCTGATTTTGCTATTGCAAAATCCGGGTTTATTGGATTTTATCCGCAGACGCGGTTTTTGCCTTGGTGTTTAGCGCTGTAGAGGGCTTTATCGGCATGTTCGAGAAGTGAGTCCTTGGACGCGGCGTCATCAGGGCAGGTGGCAATCCCTAAGCTTATGGTGAGTTTTCGGTTGGGAAATATTTCTTGCCTGCGGAAATCGCTTTGCTCTATAGATATCCTTATTTTCTCGGCAATGACGCAGGCTTCCTGTTTAGTGGTCTGAAGCAATAATACCGCGAATTCCTCTCCTCCGTAGCGGTAAATCGTATCTTGTTTTCTCGCTGAGCTATTCAATATTCTGGCTATCTGAATAAGTATCTGATCTCCTTCCTGGTGTCCCAAGGTATCGTTGTAGACCTTAAAATTATCCAAATCAGCCATTATAATACTTAAATTTTGTTTATTTTTCTGGGCCAGGCTTANNGGTTTGTTCGTAGAGCTTGGAATTTTCAATGGCCAGCCCGGCCTGATTGGCAAACATAGTCAAAATGCGGATATTGTCTTTAGTGATTGGTTTATGGGTGTAGGGGTTATCCGCGAAAAGGACCCCGATAATCTTGTCTTTGGCTTTCAGGGGAACGGTTACGAATTCCTCGGGCCGGAGGATGTTGATTAAGGTGTCTTGCTTACGGGTGTGGATGGTTTCCTGGGTGATATGCAGGGGCATCCCGTCAAGCAGGGTCATTGCCAGTATGCCGCCTTCTTCTTCCTTGAGGGGAAGCCGGATGCCTTTCACAATGTGGTCAAATTGGCTGTGAGCGAGATGTCCCGAAACTTTATAGTTGCTGATTAGATTATCAAGATTTGTTTTCTCTTTTTCCAGGTAGGTCCAGATGCGATTCGCCTCTTCGCCGCTATCCGGGCCGATACCCATTTTTCCTTCCAAAATGCCGTCTTTTTCGTTTACTAAGAAAAGCATTGCCCGGTTAAAGCCCAAACCCACATGGGCAGTTACCGCGGTAAGGATTATATAGAGGATTTCATCTAATTTCAGGGTAGTGCGCATGGCGTTGGAGATTTCATAAAGCAAGGAAAGCTCTCCGCGCACCTTTTGCAGCTCTTCTTGGGCATCTTGGGGGCTATCTGTATCCATAGTATATAAATTTAACACAGGGCGCCTGAAAAGTCAAGCTTGACTTAAGTATTCCGTTAAGTTATAATATTTTTCTTAACCTTAACCTTAACCTTAANNAGAAAACCCCGCCTATCCAGGGAGAAAAAGCAGTTATGACCCAGCCTGCTTACGCGAGGAGGATATGCTATGGCGCAAGATAAGAAATCCGTTGTGGAAACAGCTTCGGTAGTTAAAAAAGAAGACGATCTTAACCGTCAGAAGGCCCTGGAATTAGCCTTGGCCCATATTGAAAAGCAGTTTGGCAAGGGCTCGATTATGAAGCTTTCCAGCGATATAAAGCTGGATGTTCCGGCAATCCCCACCGGCGCTCTTTCTTTAGATTTGGCTTTGGGTATAGGCGGACTTCCCCGGGGAAGAGTGGTTGAGATTTTCGGCCCGGAATCATCCGGTAAAACTACCCTCACCTTAAGCGTGATTGCCCAGGTCCAGAAGACTAAGGGGGTGGCGGCCTTTATTGATGCCGAGCATGCCTTTGATGCTATCTATGCCAAGAAGGTCGGGGTTAACTTAGATGAACTGCTTATTTCCCAGCCGGATACCGGAGAGCAGGCCCTGGAGATTGTCGAAACCCTGGTGCGCTCCAATGCCGTGGATGTGGTGGTAGTGGATTCAGTAGCCGCTCTTACCCCCCGGGCTGAAATTGAAGGAGAAATGGGCGATAGCCATATGGGACTGCAGGCCAGGCTGATGTCTCAGGCCTTAAGAAAGCTTACCGGCGCTATCAGTAAATCCAAGACCTGCGTTATTTTTATCAACCAACTTCGCGAGAAGATCGGGGTTATGTTTGGTAATCCTGAAACCACCCCCGGAGGAAGGGCCTTGAAATTTTATTCTTCGGTCCGCCTGGATTTAAGAAGGAAAGAACAGATTAAATCCGGGGAAACGATTATTGGTAACCGGGTTAAGGCAAAAGTAGTAAAAAATAAAATAGCCGCTCCTTTTAGGGAGGCGGAGTTTGAAATTCTTTTTGCCGAAGGCATTTCCCGGGCGGGAAGCATTGTGGATACCGCTTCAGAAATGGGTATTTTGCAAAAGTCCGGAAGCTGGTTTGCTTACAACAACGAGAAAATAGGCCAGGGAAGAGACCAGGTGATTCAGTTTCTCAAAACCATGCCCAAGATGCTTAATGAATTAGAAGATAAAGTTCGTAAACAGGCTGCCGCGAAGCTTAAAGAATCATAAGAAGGCGACATTGAGAAGGAATATAAAATTTTTAGTAACCGGCCAGTTATCAACGGAGAGTAAAAACGGGTCCCTGCTTCGCCACCCATTTTTACCACCGCTTAGTAACCGGTTGCAATTTCTGTTTATTATTTTTTGTTTATTAAGCAGTGTGTTTATTGGTTTTTCCGATAATGCCCGCGCGCTTGAACCTCAAGGGGCGTATCCGGCGAGCTTTGAGGAGGCCGTTGAAAAAGTAGCCGATACGGTAGGTAAGGCCGTGGTATCCATCAGTATTGAGCATACGGAAAAGGTTGGGGCTTCGTCCGCGCGCCGCTATCAATTTGGCGGCCCTGGAGGCGGCCCGATGGAAGATGAGTTTTTCCGCAGATTTTTTGAGGATTTCTTTGGCGAGCTTCCCCAAAGGGAATATAAGCAGTTAGGTTTAGGTTCGGGGGTGATTATTGACCCGCGAGGTTATATCCTGACTAACGAGCATGTGGTGGGGGAAGCGGATAAGATTGCGGTTACTTTACCTGATGGCCGGGAATTTAAAGCTGAGATTAAGGGAGTAGACAAGCGTTCGGATTTAGCGGTGATTAAGATTGAAGGCCGCGATTTTCCCGCGGTAGGATTAGGGGATTCCGATAACTTGAGGATTGGGCAGTGGGTGGTAGCCATAGGCAATCCTTTTGGTTTTGCTATCCATAATCCCGAACCCACGGTAACCGCGGGTGTGGTTAGCGCTTTGCATCGTTCCTTAGGCAGGATTTCATCCGATAGGGATTATGGCGACCTGATCCAGACCGATGCCGCGATAAATCCGGGAAATTCCGG
>DOMD01000081.1 GCA_003510525.1 Candidatus Omnitrophota bacterium | reverse complement strand
ACAGGATTTTGAGTCCTGCGCGTCTGCCATTCCGCCACCCCGGCAAGAGAGGATAGATTTAAATAATAGCACCTAAAATATTGTTTGTCAAACAGAGAAAAAGCCGCTATAATACATTTCCGCGATTCAATGGGGCTGTAGCGCAGCTGGGAGCGTACCTCAATGGCATTGAGGGGGCCGAGGGTTCGAACCCCTCCAGCTCCACTAACTTTTTCATTAATGAGAAAGTTGGTGCCTGCCTGTCGTTAGGCAGGGATTACGTTTTAATGTAAAACGGAATCTTATCCGCAGGATTGATGTCCTTCGTCTCTATCAAAATATAGGGCAAGTTTTCTTGAGCTTGCCCTTTTTTATTGGAAATTGGGCGGGGGTTGTGCTAAACTTATAAAATGCGTATAGGAGTGCATGTTTCGATTGCCGGGCATATTTATCAGTCCATAGAGCGGGCCAGGGTTTTGGGCTGTAATACGATGCAGATATTCTCCCGCGACCCCCGCCAGTGGCGCAAGGGGCGCCTGAACCTTCAGGAGATTGAGGAATTTAAGAAATCTCGCTCCAGGTGTGATATCGCTCCGGTTTTTGCCCATATCCCTTATCTAAGCAATTTGGCCTCGCCGCTTCCGGTTTTGTATAAAAATTCAATCAAGGCCTATATTGAGGATATGAAAGAAGCCGAGGCCTTGGGTATAGAATATCTGGTTACTCATATGGGTAGCCACAAGAAAACCGGGGAAGAGAAGGGCATTAAGAGATTCACCTCGGCCATAAATAATATTTTGGAGAGAACCAAAAAATCCCCGGTACATATACTTCTGGAAAATACCTCCGGCGCGGGCTCCTGGCTGGGCTATAAGTTTGAACATCAGCGCCGGATTATTGACGGCATTGAGCAGAAGCACCGGGTGGGGATATGCCTGGATACTTGTCACAGCTACAGCGCGGGCTATGATTTGGCCGATAAGGAAGGATACGAGGAAACCATCCGGCAGATAGATGAAATTGTCGGCCTGAAGCGGCTGAAACTCATTCATTTGAACGACTCTAAAGATAAAATAGGAAGCCATCGCGACCGGCATGAGCATATCGGCAAAGGCAAAATCGGTTATGAAGCCTTCAGGCTGATTTTAAATGACGCCCGTCTGAAAGACACCGCTTTTATTTTAGAGACTCCCAAAGACACCGAGGATTCTGACCGGATAAATTTGGAGACGGTCAGGAAATTACGCCGGGTCGGAAAAGGAATAATATGACCTATAAAATTTTAGTGGTGGATGACGAGCATGACGCGGCTGATATCATAAAGAATAGATTGATTCATGAAGGCTATGAAGCGGTGGCCGCTTATGACGGGCAGGAGGCCTTGGAGAAGATTAAGGAGGAAAACCCCGATATTATTCTCCTGGATTTAATGATGCCTAAACTCAACGGTTTTGAGGTGCTTAAAGAGTTAAGAGAGAAGTTTAAAGATAAGTGGAGGCCGGTGATTATCGTCAGCGCCCAGGATGAAATCGCTTCTTTAGAGAAATGTTATGGTATGGAGGCCGACCATTATCTGACCAAACCTTGCGATATTGAACATATTCTGCGCGGAATCAGGATAATGATTTCTCTGATTCCCGCCCGGATAAAGTAAAACTATGTTGTATAATTTTAAGGAAATTGAAGAGAAATGGCAGAGATATTGGCAGGAAAACAATATCTTTAAGGCCAAACATTCGCCGGAAAAAAAGAAGTTTTATTGCTTAGAGATGTTTCCCTATCCGTCGGGAAAAATCCATATGGGCCATGTGCGCAATTATACCATCGGCGATGTCTATAGTCGTTACCAGCGGCTGAAAGGCTGTGAGGTTTTGCATCCGATGGGCTTTGACGCCTTTGGCCAGCCGGCGGAAAACGCCGCCATCAAGAATCAAACCAAGCCGGATGCCTGGACCCATAAGTGNNGGCTTAGCTTATAAAAAGGCCTCCGGGGTCAACTGGTGCCCTTCTTGCTCAACCACCCTGGCTAATGAGGAGGTTATTGAGGGTGAGTGCTGGAGGTGTCATAGTCCGGTAGAGCAGAAAGAACTGGAACAGTGGTATTTAAAAATCAGCGAATACAAAGAGCGTCTGCTTGAGGATTTAAAACAGCTGGATAAATGGCCTCAGCGGGTTATCGCCATGCAGAGTAATTGGATTGGAAAGAGCCAGGGGACGGAAATATATTTTCGCCTCAAAGACAGTGATAAGTTAATCACGGTTTTTACCACCCGGGCGGACACTATTTTTGGGGCCACCTATGTGGTCCTGGCTCCGGAACATGAAATAATATCAAATATCAAGAATCAAATATCAAATCCGCGGGATGTAGAAAGATATATTGAAGCTTCTCAGAAAAAAAATAGATTACAGAGAATAGATTTAACGAAGGAAAAAACCGGGGTAGAGCTAAAAGGGGTTAAGGTAATTAATCCGGTAAATAATGAGGTTATTCCTCTTTGGATAGCGGATTATGTGTTAATGGAATACGGCACGGGTGCGATTATGGCTGTCCCTGCCCATGATCAGAGAGATTTTCTTTTTGCTAAAGAGCATCATTTGCCGATGCGAATTGTGATAAAGTCACCAGGTCACCAGGTCAC